>VFLF01000783.1 GCA_009885185.1 Nitrosomonadales bacterium
AAGAACGCAAAGATCACCTACGAGGCCTCCCCCGGCGGACGCCACAACCACGGCGGGCGTACCGGCGTGACGTTCGAAACCGCGCCGATGAAAGCCGACACCGAAATCACCGGGCCGATCGTGCTCAACCTGTGGGTGTCGAGCACGTCGGAGGACATGGATATTTCCGCCACCCTGCGCCACATCGACGCCAAGGGACGCGACGTGCCAGAGCTGGGACAACGCGGCGAACCCACCGAGTGCGTCACCAAGGGCTGGCTGCGCGCGTCACACCGCAAGCTGGACAAAGAGAAATCGCTGCCCTACCGGCCCTATCACGCGCACAACGAACGCTGGCCGCTGAAAAAAGGCGAGGTGGTCGAGTGCCAGGTCGAAGTGATCTCGACCTCCATCGTCATCCGCAAAGGCCACAAGCTGCGCCTGGACATAGGCCCCAAGGACGGCCACGCATCAGCGCACTTCACGCACTACCACGCGGATTACAACGACGGCGCGTTCAACACGCTGCATGTCGGCAAGGACAAGCCGGCGCATTTGCTGCTGCCGGTTATTCCGCCGAAGGCGGGAGCGAAGCCGGTAGTCGCGGTGAAGAAAAAGGCCAAGCCCACCGTGAGGCCCAAATCAAAGCGGCGCTAGCTGCCGGGAATAATTCCCGGCTTGAGCGTATGGCAGTAGTCAGCCACATCAGCCGGCTTGCACTTCCACACGCGGTTCATAAATTTATTCGAGAAGCAGTGTTTCAGCGCAGTACGCAGCGGGCGCAGACGGAACGGCTGGCCGAACACAAACGGGTGGATTGAAATATTGCACACCAGCGGATGCGCCGCGGATTGCTCGATCATTTCCTCGAACTGATCCACCAGCATGTCGCAGAATTCGCGCCCGGTGTGCTGGCGGTGTATCACTTGCGGTGAATCGTTAAGCTCCACCGGGTACGGCACCAGCAGCAGCGGCCCGGAACGGGTGCGCATCCAGATCGGTTGATCGTCGCACGGCCAATCCATTGAGTAGGTGTAGCCCGCCTCTTTCAGCAAGTCGGGCGTCCATGGGTTTTCATACGCGCCGGCGCCCATCCAGCCCTTGGGCGGCTTGCCTTCGTGTTTTGCAAAGGTATCTGTTACCACTTTGATGACGCGCGCCTCGTCTTCCTCCCAGCGAAAGTCGTGCAGGTTCTCGGAGTTGGTGCGGCCATGGCCGACGATTTCATCATTGCGCGCGCGCACGCGCTGCATGATCTGCGGCGCGGTGTCATAGAGCAGGCTGTTGGCGTTGTGCGCCAGCGGCATGTGCAGTTCTTCCGCCAGATCAAACAAGCGCCAGATGCCGATGCGGTTGCCGTAGTCGCGCCACGAATAATTGCGCTGCGTCTGCGGCTCGCCGTGCTTGGCGCTGTCGTGGCCGCGACCCTTGCCGAACGCATAGGCCTCGATGTTGGTGGTGATGCAGAACGCGAGCCGCTTGCCGCCCGGCCAGTCGTAATCCTTGCGCTCGGTGAGCGGCACGTAGTCGTAGCGTGTGTGTTGCGGAACTAGGATTGATTTTTGTTGTGCTGACATGAGTGATCCTTTATTTCAGAAAAGCGCTTTGTCACAGAGCACAGTTCACAGAGCAAACTTAATATCCCTGTCGTTCCCGCGCAGGCGGGAACCCATAACACAGTGCCACTTGAGACAAAACGGCCCCATCCTACCTTCCCAAAGGGAAGGGGATACCCGCCTGCGCGGGAATACCAGTGGTTGTTGAAGGTTCTCTGTGGCGAAATTACCCTTTGAGGATTATTCCACGCGCGCGCCGGACAACTGCACCAGCTTGCCGAGTTTGGTCATTTCAGATTGGATATGTGCGCCGAATTCTTCGGGCGTGTTGGTCACCGGCAGCGCGCCGACTTTGGCGTAGACCGCCTGCACCTCCGGCGAGCGCACCGCCCGGCCGAACTCGGCGTTGAGTTTATCGACCACCGCGCGCGGCACGCCGCGCGGCGCGAGGATGCCGCTGTAGAGCACCAGTTCAAAATCCTTGAGTCCCGATTCTTTCATGGTCGGCACATCGGGCGCGGCGGCGGTGCGCTGCGGCGTGGTGACCCCCAGCGCGCGCAGCCTGCCCGACGCCACCATCGGCATTGCCGGCGGCATGGTCGAAAATAAAATCCCCACCTCGCCGCCGATCAAGCCCGTGATCGCCTGCGGACTGCCTTTGTACGGCACATGGATCATTTTGATATCCGCCTTCACTTTGAGCATCTCGCCGGCCAGATGCACAATCGTGCCATTGCCCGACGAGCCATAGGCAATCTCGCCGGGGCGCTGCTTGGCCAGCGCGGCGAGTTCTTTCACCGTTTTTACCGGCAACGACGGATGCACCACCAGCATCAGCGGCGTGGCGGCAATCAGCGTGATGGGCGTGAAATCGCGCAGCGAGTCATACGGCAGCTTCCGGTAAAGGCTGGCGTTGATGGCGTGGGTGGTGATGTCCTGCAAAAACAAGGTGTAACCGTCACCGGGCGACTTGGCGACCAGGTCCGAGGCGATGGTGGTTCCCGCGCCGGAACGCGCATCAACCACCACTTGCTGTCCGAGGCTGGACGACAGCCGCGCGCCAATAGAGCGCCCCAGCACGTCGGAAATGCCGCCCGCGGTAAAGCCATGAATCAGGCGTATCGGCTTCGTCGGAAAATCGGTTTGCGCGGCGACGGACAGCGCCTGCAGCGAGAGCACGCCCGCGCCAACTATCAAGCTGAATCGCAATCGAGTCACCATCGTATGCCCCGGATAAAGATCGGTTGACGGCACGCACCAATTGCCGCTTTTGCGACAGATCATACCCAATTCTCGCTGCGTCCAGAAAACCATACACTGTTCGGGCTGCTTACATCTCTTCCCAGACCGAGGCCGTTTGCTGACGCGAAAAAAATCTGCGCGGACTTTTCAGTCACACGCGGATTAGAATATTTGCATCATGATCAATCAGCTACGCCGCTGTTGCGACTGCAATTACCCCATCGGCAATCGCGACCGCTTTTGCCTACGCTGCGGGACGCGGCAGCCGCGGGAAACAAAAACTATAATAAAAACAAATAGTTATATTCGGATTATTTGCTCATCGCCTTCGCAGCCTGCTTCACCGCCTTGACGATGTTGATGTAGCCGGTGCAACGGCACAGATTGCCTTCGAGGCCGTGGTAAATCTCTTCGTCGGTGGGCTTGGGGTTGTCTTTCAAAAAGCCCGACACCGCCATAATCATGCCCGGCGTGCAAAAGCCGCATTGCAGCGCGTGGCATTCAGTGAACGCCTGCTGCACCGGGTGCAGCTTGTCGCCCTTGGCCATGCCTTCGATGGTGGTGATGTCGGCACCGTTGGCCTGCACCGCGAGCACGGTGCAGGATTTCACCGCCGCGCCGTTCATGTGGATGGTGCAGGCGCCGCACTGGCTGGTGTCGCAGCCTACGTGGGTGCCGGTGAGTTGCGCATGATCGCGGATCAGGTTGACCAGCAG
>VFLF01000941.1 GCA_009885185.1 Nitrosomonadales bacterium
ATGCTCAGCACCATTACTGCCGTAGACGGCAAAAAAACTTAGACAAAACAAGCATCTAGCCATAGAATCGGACGCAGCCCGCGCGGCCTCATGGTGGGGTCGGCGAGGTATGTGCGCATCGCGCCCGCCGCTATGGAACCGGATCGCAACACCAACACCGACGTTCACGACTCGCTCGAGCGGGTGACGGATTTTCTTCGCGAGCATGATGCGCTGGTGGAGTCTTCCGTCGATGCGTCCGGTGTGCCGCATCCCACGCCTGAAAATACCGCCCGACGCCAGGTGATCCTAGAGGATCTGCGGCGCCTGCTCGATCCGCTGCATCCGGCGGATGTGGCCTACATTCTGGAAGCGCTGCCGCTGACGCAGCGCCTGGTGGTGTGGGATCTGGTCAAGGCCGATCGCGACGGCGAGATCCTGCTCGAAGTATCCGATGCGGTACGCGAAACGCTGATCGAGCACATGGACGACCATGAACTGGTCGCCGCCACCGGACAGCTCGATACCGATGAAATCGCCGACCTCGCGCCCGATCTGCCGAGCGAGGTTATCGAGAACGTGTTCCGCCTGCTGCCGCCGGAAGAGCGCGAGCAGTTGCGCGAGGCGATGTCGTACCCGGAGGGCACGGTCGGGGCGCTGATGGATTTCGACATGGTGCAGATCCGCGAAGACGTGACGCTGGAGGTGGTGCTGCGCTATCTGCGCCGCCTCGATGAGCTGCCCGATCACACTGACCAGTTATTCGTGGTGGATCGCGCCGAGCAATTACAGGGGCTGGTGCCGATCAACCGGCTGCTGGTGACCGACCCGGACGTGGTGGTGGGCGCGGTGATGACGCGCGACTTTGTAAAATTCAATGCCGACGACGATGCTGCCGATGCCGCCGCCGCGTTCGAGCGCTACGACCTGGTGTCGGCGCCGGTGGTGGACGACGCCGGTGCGCTGGTGGGGCGCATGACGGTGAACGCGGTGGTCGATTACATGCGCGAGAAGACCGACAGTGAAATATTGAGCGCCGGCGGTCTGCGCGAGGACGAGGATTTGTTCGCGTCGGTATGGAAAAGCGTGCAGAACCGCTGGGCGTGGCTGGCGATCAACTTGATCACGGCGTTCGCGGCATCGCGGGTGATCGGCATTTTCGAGGGATCGATTGCCAAGCTGGTGGCGCTGGCCGCGCTGATGCCGATCATCGCGGGCATCGGCGGCAATTCAGGCAATCAGACTATCACCATGATCGTGCGGGCGCTGGCGCTGGGGCAAATCACGCGCGAAAACGCACGCAAACTCTTCATGAAGGAGCTGGGCGTGAGCGCGCTGAACGGCCTGATCTGGGGTGGGGTGGTGGGCATTTTCGCGTTCCTGATTTACCACAACTGGCAGCTCGGCCTGGTGATGATGGGGGCGATGGTGCTGAATTTGCTGCTGGCGGCGTCGATGGGTGTGCTGATCCCCATGGCGATGGACAAGCTGGGACGCGATCCGGCGCTAGGCGCGAGCGTGATGATTACCGCCATCACCGACAGCGGCGGGTTTTTTATTTTCCTCGGACTGGCGACGCTGTTCCTGATGTGAGCCGGCGTCAGCGTGCAGTACGCTGCGCGCAACGGTCAAGTGCGCGCATGCCCCGACCATGGCAGAATAACTATAACTATTTGTTTTTAAAGTGATTTTTATTACTTTTGTCGGCGAGAGAATCTCGCCGATCACGTCACTCCGCGGGTTTGAGCAGCGGGCGGGGACTGAAAAGAACAAGAACGCGTGGGGCGGGTAGCCAGTAGCGGGGCGCAACTTCTACAGCTAACGGCTAACGCCTCATAACGCAATAACGCAAAGACAAACCGAATCCACCAAAAACAACGGGGACTGTTTCCAGTCCCCGTTGCAAAAAACTACTACTACTTCTTCGCTGCTTTTTTCTTAGCTACTTTTTTCTTTGCTTTTTTCTTCGCTGCCATGTGAGTCTCCTTTAGGTTAACTGTGGCATCGTTTGCTACGGATGTTTCTCCGTAACCCCATCCATAATCCGTCGAACGTTGCGCTACTTGCCGCCTCATTCTGCTGGTGAACACACAGTAAACCGTGTGTCGTACCAGCGAATCAATGCATGGTGCGCCAATTCTATTCCACAGCATAAAAAAAAGGCAACAACTTTCTTGACTTTTTTTTCGGATGATGTTTCAAGTTGTGGCGTGCGTACAACATTTGCATGCGCGTACAACACCTAAATCAATTTGAATATGCGGTACGGCGATGCAACATGAGCGCGTGCATCGTGATGGTCCGCCGATTTTTCGGGCGATCGCGCGGGACTGAAGCCGCCGACTTACGGCAGCAGTGCTTCGTTGGCGAAGAGTTCGGCGACCGTTTCGCGTTTGCGAATCACATGCATGGCCGCGCCATCGACCATGATCTCGGCGGCGCGCGGGCGTGTGTTGTAGTTCGAGCTCATGCTCATGCCGTAGGCCCCTGCCGAGCGAATCGCGAGTAAATCCCCCTCGTGAATCGCCAATCGGCGGTTACGCCCCAGAAAATCGCCACTCTCGCACACCGGGCCGACGATTTCCCAGGTCTCCGCTGGATTCGCCGATGGCATCACCGGCACGATGTCGTGCCAGGCATCGTACAGCGCCGGGCGCATCAGATCGTTCATCGCGCCATCCACTACCGCAAAATTGCGATCTGCCCCGCGCTTTAAGTATTCCACGCGGGTTAACAGCACGCCCGCATTGCCGGTGAGAAATCGCCCCGGCTCGAACAGCAGTTTCTCCGCGCGGCCCGCCACCCCTTGCAGAATCGCCGAGGCATAGGCGTTGATCGATGGATTTTCCTCGGTCTGGTACTGAATTCCCAGCCCGCCGCCCAGATCGATATGCGATAGCGCAATGCCGTCATTTTCCAGCGCGCGTACCAGCGCGATCACGCGCTCGGCCGCGGCGGTAAACGGCGCCACGTCGATCAGTTGCGATCCGATGTGGCAGTCGATACCTTCGATTTTCAGATGCTTCAATTCGCGCGCGCGACGGTAAAGCGTTAGCGCATCATCGTACGCAACGCCGAATTTGTTTTCTTTCAGGCCGGTGGCGATGTACGGATGCGTCTTCGCATCGACATCGGGGTTCACCCGCAGACTCACCGGCGCAAGCTTCTTCAACTCTCCGGCGATCTGGTTGATACGTTCAAGTTCCGATGCGGATTCAACGTTAAAACACAGAATTCCGGCACTTAATGCATCGCGAATCTCAATGGTGGTCTTGCCCACGCCGGAAAAAACCACTTTGCGCGCGTCGCCGCCTGCCGCCAGCACACGTGCAAGTTCGCCGCCGGAAACTATGTCAAAGCCGCTGCCCAGCCGTGCAAACAGATTGAGTATCGCGAGATTGGGGTTGGCCTTGACCGCGTAGCAGATTAAATGTGCATGGCCGGCGAAGGCGGCGTGGAAGTCTTGGAACGCGCGGGTGAGTGCCGCGCGCGAATACACGTAACTCGGCGTACCGTGCCTTGCGGCGATTTCGCTTAGTGGAATGTCTTCCGCGTGCAGCGCACCGTTGCGATAAGCGAAGGGATTCACTTCGCGCTATCCGGGGCTGCGACCGGCGCAGCGGCGGGTTTCGGTGCCGCTGCCGGTTTTTGTACCACCGCCTCCGGCTTGGGCAAGGAAAGCGGCGTCTTGTAGCCGCACGCCGATAGCGTCAGGGCAACGGCAAGAGCGGATATCAGCGAGTGCGTGCGCATGGGGGCATTCAGAAAAAAAAGGGGGGTGAGGATGGGAAAGTTTAGCACGCGCCCTGTACGTCCCGCGACGCAAGGCTCAATCGATGATGTAGCGGTGCGCATCACGGCGGATTTCCCGGCGCCGCGCCGCGTGGTCGGGGATTTCTTTTGCCACCACCGCCCAGAAACGCGGCGAATGGTTCATCTCGCGCAGATGGGCAAGTTCATGCACCACCACATAGTCGATCAGCCGCGCCGGCATCTGGATCAGCCGCCAGTTGAGCAAAACGCGTCCGCCAACATGGCAACTGCCCCAGCGCGTGCGCGCGTTGGACAAACGAATATCCACCTGCGGCGCCGCCATGGCCGCACGATAGCGTTCAACCCGCGCCGCGTAGTCTGCGAGGGCCTGTGAGCGCAGCCAGTCGCGCGCCAGCGCGGCGATAGTTGCCGGAGGCGCCGGCTGCGCGTGCGGGGTCGCGATCTCCAGCGTGTCTTCCTGACGCGACACGGCAGGCACGTTTTGCGCAGTGGCCATGATGTTGAGTTTCAGCGGCTTGCCCAGAAACATCAGCGTCTCGCCGCTTTCCCAGCGACGGCCCGGCGCGCGTTTTTCGCCCCATTCGGCGAGCTTGCGCACCACCCAGCGCGCATGATCGCGCAGCACGTTTTCGATTTCACGCATCGAGGCGCGCAGCGGCGCGCCGATACGCAAGCCGCGCTCGTCCACCGACAGGGAGATGCGCCGCCGCCCATGGCTGCGATGCAGAACGTAGCTGATCGCCTGCCCATCCAGCACCGCGCTGCACGCCACCACCGGGCGCGGCGTCGGCGAGGCGAAGGGCAGTTCAAGCTGTGCGCGTATTTGATTCATAGGATTGGAGTTTGGGCATTTCGCTTTCGATCCATTCTTCAATGCGCTGATTCAATTCCGCCGCGCTCAGCCCTTGTGAAGCAATCGGCTTGCCGATGCTGACGGTAATCAATCCCGGGCGCTTGATAAACGCGTTCTTGCGCCAGCATTCACCGGCGTTGTGCGCCACCGGCAATGCCAGCGCGCCGGTTTTGACAGTGAGCCAGGCGCCGCCGGGATGGTACGTGCCGCGCGCGCCCGGCGCAACCCGCGTGCCTTCCGGGAAAATCACAATAAAGAAACCCGCCGCCAACCGTTCCCGTCCCTGCTCGGCCATCTGGCGCAGTGCCTTGCTGCCGGAGCCGCGATTGATGGCGATGGGCGAGAGCATCGCCAGCCCCCAGCCGAAAAAAGGGATCCACAGCAGCTCGCGTTTCATCACCCATACCTGCGGCGGAAAAATCGTCTGCCAGGCAAGTGTTTCCCACGCCGACTGGTGCTTGGACAAAATCACGCAGGGCTCGCGCGGGATGTTTTCCGCGCCGATGACGCGGTAGCGCACGCCGCAGATCAGCGCCGCCGCGCCGGTGATCAGCCGCGACCAAGTGGTGATAATCCGATAGCGAGTAAGGCGCGAAAACGGAAACGTCAGCAGTGAGATGGCGGCGAAAACCGGTGTGATGACCCACTGGAACATCGTAAACAGACAGGAACGCAGGAATACCAGCACGGTCAGGCCGCAAGCGCGTCCACGACTGCCGCGAGATCGGCGAACACCTGCGTGTTCGGCGGCAGATTGCCGGCGCGGCGCGTCTTCTTGCCGTTGCCGGTCAGCACCAGTATCGGCGCAGCGCCCACGGTGGCGGCGGCCTCGATATCGCGGATGCTGTCACCCACCATCGGCACGCCGGCCAGACTGGTGTTCAGCCGGTGCGCGATATCCTCGAGCATGCCGGTCCTGGGTTTGCGGCAGCGGCAATGGTCGTCCGCCATATGCGGGCAGAAGAATATCGCATCCACGCGCGCGCCGGCCTGCGCCAGCGCCTGATGCATTTTGGCGTGGATCGCATTCAACGTCGCCATCTCGAACATGCCGCGCCCGATGCCCGACTGGTTGGTGGCTACCACCACATGAAATCCCGCCTGGTTCAGTCGCGCAATCGCGTTCAGGCTGCCGGGTATCGGCCGCCACTCCTCGGGCGACTTGATGTAGGCTGCGCTGTCGTAATTGATGACACCATCGCGATCCAGAACGATCAATTTCATGCGGCGAGTTTGGAGATGTTGACGACCTGGTTCATCAGGCTGCCGACTTCATGCAGCAGCGCGAAGCGATTGTTGCGCAAGGCCGGGTCTTCCACATTGACCATGACTTTTTCAAAAAATCGCGCTACCGGCTGGTGCAGTTGTGCGGTGAGCAGCAAGGCTTCGCTGAATTTTCCTTGTGATACCAGCGCATCTACCTGCGCCCGCAGCGTGCGCGTTAGGCTAAGTATTTGTTTTTCTTCACTTTCCAGCAGCTTTGTGTCGTCTGCCCGACGATGCGTGTCGTCGCTGCCCGACTTGCTCAGAATATTGCGGATGCGCTTGTCGGCCTCGGCCAGACCGGCGGCTTCCGGCAGCGCCAGAAATTGACGCGCGGCTTCGAGTCGGCTCACGTATTCCAGCGGCGTGGGCGACAGATCCAGCACCGATTCAATTTCCAGCACGGCATAGCCCAGCTCGCGCAAATAACTCTTGGCGCGCTCAACCACAAAGATTTCCGCCTTGCGCGCATTGGAAACGGCGCCGTCGTGCTGGGCGAGCAATGTACCTTGCGCAAATGTCTCATGCGCGAGCGTGAGCAACTCACCGACAGGCAGCGGCAACTTGCGCTCCGCCAATATTCGAATCACGCCCAGCGCGTGACGCCGCAAGCCAAACGGGTCTTTATCGCCCGTGGGTATCGCGCCCACACCGAAGATGCCGATGATGGTGTCGAGTTTGTCGGCCAGCGCCACACAGCAGGCCACGGCGCTGTCCGGCAGGCGGTCACCGGCAAAGCGCGGCAGATAATGTTCGGCAATCGCATCCGCCACCACCGCCGGTTCGCTGTCGTGCAGCGCGTAATAGCGGCCCATGATGCCCTGCAACTC
>VFLF01000524.1 GCA_009885185.1 Nitrosomonadales bacterium
GCATTGAGCAAAGCGGCCTCGGTATGCACCACGCGCATACCACGCCCGCCGCCGCCGCCCGATGCCTTGATGATCACCGGGTAGCCGATGTCGCGCGCGATCTTGATGATCTCTTTCGGCTCGTCCGGCAGTGCGGTATCGATGCCGGGCACCACCGGCACGCCGGCTTTTTTCATCGCGTTCTTGGCGCTCACCTTGTCGCCCATCAGGCGGATGGTTTCCGCGCGCGGGCCGATGAACACAAAGCCGCTTTTGTCCACGCGCTCGGCGAAATCGGCGTTCTCGGACAGAAAACCGTAGCCAGGGTGTATCGCCTCGGCGTCAGTGACTTCGGCGGCGCTGATGATCGCCGGCATGTTCAGATAACTGCCGCTGGATGGCGCCGGACCGATGCACACCGATTCATCGGCGAGCTTCACATACTTGGCTTCGGCATCCGCTTCGGAATACACCACCACGTTCTTGATGCCCATCTCGCGGCAGGCGCGCTGGATGCGCAGAGCGATTTCGCCGCGATTGGCGATGAGGATTTTTCCAAACACTTGAGTTCAGTTTTTAGGATTGAGGATTGAGGGTTCAGTGTTCATGGGAAGGTCGCGGCTTGGGCCAAGGTTCAGACTGGGGTAACTCGATCCTCAATCCTGTCTACTCAATCCTCATTAGCGGCTGGCCATATTCCACCGGCTGTCCGTTCTCGACCAGAATTTCCTTGATGACGCCTTCGTGACCAGCCTCGATCTCGTTCAGCAGTTTCATCGCTTCGATGATGCATACCGTCTCATCCGCCTTGACGGTTTGCCCCAGTTCGACGAACGGTTTGCCGCCGGGCGTCGACGACCGATAAAAGGTGCCGACCATCGGGGACTTGAGCACAAAACCTAGCGGTTCGGCGGGCACTACCGCGGCAGGCGCTACGGGCGCCACCGGTTCTGGTACGGCAGTGGCATACATCATCTGCTGCGCACCTGCCGATCCTCCCTGTCCAGCTATGGGGCCGCGGCTGATCCGCACGCGCTCCTCACCCTCCTGTATTTCCAGCTCGGAAATGTCGGATTGCTGCACCAGGTCGATCAATGTCTTAACTTTTCGTAAGTCCATGTTTTTACTCCACTTTACTTATGGGTCTTACTTGAGGAGTGGCTTATATTCCAGCGCATACGTGAGCGCCAGCTCATAGCCTTTGGCGCCCAAGCCGCTGATGATGCCGACGGCAATATCCGTGAAGTACGAGCGATGGCGGAATTCCTCACGCGCGAACACGTTTGACAGATGCACCTCGATAAACGGGATGCGCACCGCCGCCAGCGCGTCGCGCATGGCCACACTGGTGTGCGTATAAGCGGCAGGATTGATGAGAATGAATTCAACACCGTCGCGGCCAGCCCGCTGAATCCGATTGACCAGATCCGCCTCGGCGTTGCTTTGGTAAGCCGACAGCGACGCGCCCTTATCAGCCGCCAGTTGGGTGATACGTGCCTCGATGGAAGCCAGCGTATCACCGCCATAAATCTCCGGCTCGCGAGTACCCAGCAGGTTCAGATTGGGGCCGTTCAGCAGCAATATTTTCTTGATGGCCATGGCGCGGGCTCCCTCCTTGATCTGAAAACAACTTAGCCGACAGATACTAACATTTTATCGATAATTAGAGAATTTTAGCTGAAAGATACCAGCGGCTATAACAAGGGCACGATCATGGATTCGAGCTTCGCCTCGGTTAATCCCCCTAATTCCGAGCCAATAATCTCGCCCCTGCGGTCCAGCACAATAGTATAAGGCAAGACCCGCCGCTTGTTGCCCGCCTGACGGGATATCTCAACGGTGTCAACAGTGCCGATCAAACTGGGATAGTTAATCTCGAATTTACGTGAAAATTCGGTCGTTTTATCAGCTTGATCGATGGAGATGCCGATAAATTGCAGACCTTTGGCCCGATATTTTTCCTGCATTTTGACGAACATCGGGATCTCTTCGCGGCACGGCTCGCACCAGGTTGCCCAGAAATTGATTACGACCA
>VFLF01000166.1 GCA_009885185.1 Nitrosomonadales bacterium
CCACCACCACCGCGCGGGCGAGACCTTCCGCGCCGAGTATGTTTTCGATGAATTCCTTGACTTCGCGTCCGCGCTCGCCGATCAGCCCGACCACGATCACATCGGCGCTGGTATAGCGCGCCATCATGCCCAGCAGCATGCTTTTGCCAATGCCGCTGCCGGCAAACAGGCCCATGCGCTGGCCGCGTCCGACGGTCAGCAGGCTGTTGATCGCGCGTACGCCGGTATCGAGTACGGCGGTAATCGGCGCGCGTTCCAGCGGATTGAGCGGGCGGTTGTGCAGCGACACGCTGCGCTCTGCGCGCAACGGCCCCAACTGATCGAGCGGCATGCCATTGCTGTCCAGCACGCGTCCCAGCAGCATGGCGCCGACCGGTACATGTTTGGCCTGATCGGCGGCACGGCGGCGCGGATGCGGCGGCGCGTCCAGCGACAGGCGTTCCGGTGCAGCCTCAAGCGGCGTGACCAGCGCGCCGGGCATCAGGCCATGCACATCGCCGACGGGCATCAGGAATAGCCGGTTTTCCGAGAAGCCGACGACTTCGGCTTCGACGTTGGTGCGATGCGGCAGCACCACACGGCAGCAACTGCCGACCGCGAGTCGTAAACCGGATGCTTCCAGTACCAGCCCGGCGACGCGCGTGAGTTTACCGGACACGCGCAAGGTGTCCGTGGTCGCCACCAGCCCGGTGCATTCGCGCAGGAAGGTGGACGGGGTGACGGCGGCGGTGGCGTGTGCGGGGTGGAAGGGGTGCGTCGGGGGCATGGTGTGTTAGGCGTTATTCGAGCCAGGCATCGTCGAGTCCCAGCTTCGCGGTCAGATGTTGCCAGCGTGTGCCCAACGTCGCGTCGAGGTGACTGCTGGCGGTTTGCAGCAGGCAGCCGCCGCGTTGCATAAGCGCATCCTCGACGAGGTTCCAGTGTCCGTTGTTGATGGTCTCGGCGAGGTGCGTGCGCACCACGGCGGCGTCGGCGGGATGCAGCGTGATCGACAGCGGCGTCTGGGTGCTGGCCAACTGCACGAGGGCATCCTTGACCAGCGGCACGATCATCTCAGGATGCACCGTCAGCGCGCGCCGCACCATTTGCCGCGCCAGTTCCAGTGACAGGTGCAGCAGGTCGTCCGCCAGTTGCTGATTGATGTCGCGGGTTTGGCGCGTCATGTCCGCCATCAGGTCGCGCAGGCGCCGGGCTTCGTCGAGCGATTGCTGCCGGCCTTCGCGCAGCCCGTCCGCGTGACCCGATGCATACCCCTCGCGCTGCGCGATTTCCAGTTTCGCGTTGTCCTCGGCGCGGCGGTCCGCCTTGCGCGTGGGGACGGCGAAATCGCCGGGTACGCCGGTCGCTTCGAAGGAGTGCATTTCCCAGCGCTGATAGGCGGAGAGCTGTTCCCGCGGAATTAAAGGGCTGCTAGACATAGCTTTCTTCGCCACCGCCGCCCATCACGATCTGACCCTCGTCGGCGAGGCGCCGCACGATCTTGAGTATCTCTTTCTGTTGCGCCTCCACATCGGAGACGCGCACCATGCCCTTCGCCTCGAGGTCTTCACGCAGCATTTCGCCGGCGCGTTGCGACATATTGCCGAATATTTTTTCGCGCAGCGCCTCGGATGATCCCTTGAGCGCAAGGATGAGCGATTCGGATTGCACTTCCTTTAACAGCAACTGGATGCCGCGGTCGTCGAGTTCCAGCAGGTTTTCCCAGACGAACATTTCATCGACGATTTTTTGCGCCAGTTCAGCGTCAAATTCCTTGACGCCCTCGATCACCGATGATTCCTGTGTGCCCGGCATGAAATTAAGTATCTCGGCGGCGGCACGCACGCCGCCCATGGGTGCATTCTTGAGGTTCTTGTTGCCCGACAGCAGTTTGGAGAGCACGTCGTTGAGTTCCTGCAAGGCAGCCGGCTGTATGCCATCGAGCGTGGCGATGCGCAGCAGCACATCGTTGCGCGTGCGTTCGGTGAAGTGGCCGAGAATTTCCGACGCCTGATCGCGCTCCAGGTGCACTAATATGGTGGCGAGGATTTGTGGATGTTCGTTCTTAATCAGTTCCGCCACGGCGCCGGAACTCATCCACTTCAGTCCATCGATGCCGCTGGTGTCACCGCCCTGCAGGATGCGGTCGATCACAGTGGCGGATTTGTCGTCACCCAGCGCTTTTTTGAGCACGCTGCGAATGTAGTCGTTGGAGGCGATGGGAAGGGTGGATTGCTCTCCTGCCTGCGTGCAGAACTCGCCCATCACGTTTTTGATATCGTCGCGTGACACGGATTTCAGCGCAGCCATGGCGCTGCCGATCTTTTGTACTTCGCGCGGGCCGAGATACTTGAATACCTCGGCGGCCTCATCTTCACCCAGCGCCATCAGCAAAATGGCGCTCTTGGTCAGACCGTCATTTTCCATGTCGTTATTTCCCGGCTACCCATTCCTTGACCACATTGGCGACCACTTTCGGATCGGCGCGGGCGATCTGCTTGGCCTGATCGACGTGCTGCTCGTAACTCGTGAGTTGCAGCGGCTGTCCGTCACCTATTGTCGGTTCGAGTTGCGGCGGCGGAGCCAGCGCTGCCGCGCTGTAGGTCTTGAGCATAGGCCGCAAGACACCCAGCACGAGGAACAGCAGCACTGCCGCGATGAGTGCATTTTTACCGATGACTTTGGCAAGATCGATGTTTTCAGGATCCTTCCAGACCGGAACATCGACCATCTTTTCCTTCTCGCGCACACTGAAAGCACTGTTGATGACACTGACCGTATCGCCGCGCTCTTTGTTGTAACCCATGACTTCCTTCACCAGATTGGTGAGCTTGGCGAGGTCCGCTTCGCTCAACGGCGATTGCGTCACCTTGCCCTTGGCGTCGGTGCGGGACTTGTGATTGACCACTACCGCCACAGCGAGCCGCTTGACACGACCGACTTCCTGCCGTGTATGTCGGATGGTCTTGTCGACCTCGTAATTGACGGTGGAATCCTTGCGCAGGGTGCCGCTGGCGCCGGTGCTGGTGGATGCCGCCGGTGCGGCGGCACCGGTGATCGGCGCCGCCGGCTGCGCGGGAGGCTGATTGGTCAGCGCGCCCGGCACGCCGCCGGCGGTGGCCGATCCGGCATTGGCTTCGCTGATTTGCTGACTCCGTACGGCGGCTGCCTCGGCGGTCTGGTTAGGCTTGTAGATTTCCTCGGCGTGCTCGCTTTGGCTGAAATCCAGGTCGGCAGTCACCTGTGCGCGCACGTTCTGCGGCCCGGTCAGCGGCGTGAGTATGGACTCGATGCGGCTGATAAAACTTTGTTCGATTTCGTGGCGGTACTTGATCTGCACCGGATCGAGCGCGTGGCGCGAGCCTTCGTTGCGTTCCGCACTGAGCAGGTTGCCGTGCTGATCGACGATGCTGACGTTTTTCACGGGAAGATCGGGCACGCTGTTGCTGATCAGATGAACGATGGCGCTGACCTGCGTGGCATCCAGCGTGCGCCCCGAAAACAGGCCTAGCACCACCGAGGCGCTGGGTTTGGATTGCTCGCGCATAAAGGCGGATTGCCGGGTCAGCGCCAGATGCACGCGGGCATGTTGCACCGATGACAGGGTTTGGATCGAGCGCGCCAGTTCGCCTTCGAGTCCGCGCTGGTAGTTGATCTGCTCGGCGAACTGGCTGGTGCCGAATTTCTGGCTTTCCATCAGCTCAAAGCCGATGAGGCCGCCTTTGGGCAAGCCCTGTCCCGCCAGGCGCAGGCGTACCTCATGTACCTGACTGGACGGCACCGATAGCGCGCCGCCATCGGCGAATTTGTACGGAATGTTCATCTGCTGGAGCGCGGCGATCACCGCGCCGCCGTCACGGTCGGTCAGGTTGCCGTAGAGCACCTTGTAGTCCGGTGTCTGGCTCCACATATAGCCCGCGACGATGACGGCGATGGTCGTCGCCAGCGTCAGCATGAATCCGATGCGCTGTGGGTTGAATAATTGAAACGGCCGCCGTGCGGGAGGGGCTAGCGATTGTGCCTGGGCTTCCACCTGATGTCCTCTGACGGTTGTGTTGATGTTGATTGCCATGCCGCATGCGCGGCGGGTGTTGCGATTATCGGCAAACCGGCAAGGCGGAAGGGCCGGGACAAAGCGGTTTTTCAACGTCTATTTGAAGGCTCCCCGCACCGGTCGTGCGATTAATCTGCGTCCCGATGGCAACAGGAGGCCGCAATGGCGATTGAAACCAAGGCTATGGATCAGGTTCTGGCGCAGTTACGCGCGGCGTCGGCGCGCGTGGGCATGAACGGTGTGGGCGGCGCGGCGGCTCCGGCTTCCGCGGCGGGCGCCGCGGGTATCAAGTCCAACGCCAACGATTTCGCCGCGGTGCTCAAGGCATCGCTCGATCATGTCAACGGGACGCAGGCGCAGGCGGCAAAAATGGCCAGGGATTTTGAACTGGGCGCACCGGGCGTGAACCTGCCCGACGTGATGGTTGCCATCCAAAAATCCAATATTTCGTTTCAGCAAACCGTGCAGGTGCGCAACCGCCTTGTATCGGCCTATCACGAAATCATGAACATGCAGGTGTAACCCTGGTAGCGGCCGGCTGAACCCGCTCAAGGTTTCCGCCGGATTGCCGTTATCCGAAGGTATCAAAGCCGCTTATCTGGTTTTTGACCACAAGAGGACAACATGAGCACAGCAGAACTCAAATTCCTGATCGTTGACGACTTTGCGACCATGCGACGCATCGTGCGCAATCTTCTGAAGGAGATCGGACATCAGAACGCGGACGAGGCGGAAGACGGACAGGCGGCCATGAAAATGCTGCGTGCCAGCAATTTTGATTTCGTGGTGTCCGACATCAACATGCCGAACATGAACGGCTTTGAACTGCTGAAACAAATACGCACTGACGAGGGGCTGAAGAAACTGCCGGTGCTGATGGTCACC
>VFLF01000782.1 GCA_009885185.1 Nitrosomonadales bacterium
AAATAAAATAGGCCGCCGACAAGTTCCCCTGCCGCAAATAGCCCGGGCAGCGGGGTATCTGCGATATCAAGCACCTGCGTTGTCGGATTAATTTTTATCCCGCCGAAGGTAAACGTAATGCCACAAGTGACGGCGTAGGCGCTATAGGGGGGCTTCTCAATTGCGTTTGACCAGTTCGATTTATTGATCGCAAGTCCTTGTGTGCAGCGCCCATCCTTTACATTGGGATTAAATGGTAAGTCTCGCTTAATCGCCGCATTGTATTCACGGACGGTTTCTAGGAATTGACCGGGGTGCACGTCTTCCATTTTCGCGACGAGTTCTTCGAGTGTATTCGCTTGGACTTTTGTGGTGCCCTTCGAACGATACTCTTCGTGTAGCAGGTGCTCCACTTGAGAGTCGAAAACGTGCCATGCGAAGCTACCAGGTTGTTCAAGGACGACACGGCCGTACTTGGCGTAGGTGTAATTTCGAAAATCCGCACCTTCGTCTACGAACCGCTTCCCTTCAGCATTTATCATCAGGCTGAACGGATAGCCATTGCGGCTTGCTGTGATAGGGCGGTCGAGTACGCCGAAGTCAGGTGCGTAACGTTCCCATGAAACCGAATGACATCCAGACCATTGACCATAAGGTTGAGCACCGACATCAAGAGCCATCTTAATCCCATCTCCGGTGTTATAGCGAGTGCCCCGCACTTTCGCCATGTCCCAGCCTGGACCAAGGTAGCGGGCGCGCCATTCACGGTTGGCTTCAAATCCTCCTGAGGCGAGCACTACGGCTTTGGCGCGAACCTCTTCCTCGGCGCCTTCGACAATGATGCGCACACCTTCGATTCCAGCGCGGCCGCGAATTAGGCTGATTGCTTGGGCGTTATAGCGTATTTCTATCCCTCGTTTTTCGGCGGCAGTGTATTCAGCCTGCACCAATCCACGCCCGCCGCCTGCTGCCTCAACGACGGTACCCCCGAAAAACTTAAACTTACCTTCGTGTTTGAAGGCATAGCGCCCAAAGCGGGGGACGAATCGCACTCCCTTGCCATGCAGCCATTGGACGGTCTCGGTACTGGAACGTACTACCGTTTCGGCAAGGTCGGGATCGCAATACCATTGCGTCACGCGACCTAGGTCATCGAGATATTGCTCAGCCGTATATTCACCGAAATCGGTATTTAAGATTTCACCATCAGATAGATCGGGCACGACGCTTTTAACCGTTTCAACGCCATCATGGACCATACGGAACCCGCCGCCCGTGTAGGAGCTATTACCGCCCCTCTGATCGATTGGGGCGCGTTCAAGTACGAGGACTTTGATTTCTCTCTCGCGGGCCGCCAGCGCCGCGCAGAGTGCGGCGTTTCCTCCACCGACGACGACGACATCATAAGTTGTATTGCTCATATGACTCCGTGGAATTTATGTTTTATACATATGAATTCATATGTATACATGAGAATATGCTATATTAGCACTTATGAAACCTGAGCATAGTCCTTCCCAACGTAAAAGAGCTCGTAACAACGACGAAAAGCCGCCTGCCGGCAGCTCGCGCGGGGAGCATGCATATCAGATGTTAAGGGACGCGTTAAAAAATGGGGTGCTTAAACCTGGCGATCGCATTATGGAAGTGCCAATCGCGAAACAACTCAATGTTAGTCGCACGCCCGTCAGAGATGCTATCAGGAGTCTCGAAGCGGAAGGCCTACTCGAGCATGAACCGCGGACGGGCCTAGTTGTTGCCACTTTGGACCGTCGCAGCGTCGCAGAATTATATGAAATGAGAGAGGTTCTGGAAGGCACGGCGACTCGCCTCTTTACCAGACACGCTTCTGATATTGAAGTCGACCATTTGCTCGAACTTGTAGAGAGGGAGAAGGAATTAAAAAGTGGCGATGATCTTGCTGCGCACAACCAGCGGATTCATATACACATTCATCGCGGCGCCCATAACCGCTACTTGGAAAAAGCGCTACGTGCAGTGAATTCGGCTCTATGGCTACTAGGGAAATCTCAAATGTTGCTACAGCATCGTGCCAAATCGGCGCTCGCAGAGCACAGTGAGCTTGCGAGGGCGGTTCAGAAACGAGATGCCGATCTTGCCGAATTGGTCGCACGCAAACACGTGCGCTCGGCGCAGGTCGAGCGCATGAGAAATTTATTTCCAGATTCGGATTAATTAAGAGCGCATTTCAAAATGAAAGCGCATGATTTTGTATGAATTTCCAACAGATCATAGAGCAAGCGATAGAGAGAAAGGCTTCATGAACGAAATCCAGTCTTTCGTAGCGCATTTTCAATCGTCGGAACTGATGCAACCAGGCAATAGAGCGCTCGACCACCCAGCGTGTTTTACCCAGACCGCTGCCGTGCGCCGTGCGGCGCTTGGCGAGCACCGGGCAGATACCCTTACCCCGAAGGGCTCGACGATGGGCGGCCGAATCGTAGGCACGGTCTCCTTGCACACGGGCAGGACGCCTGCGGGTGCGTCCGCATCGGCCACGCAATGCGGGAATAGCGTCAACCAAGGGCAGCAGTTGCGTTACATCATGGGCATTGGCCGACGTGAGTATCGCTGCGAGCGGGATGCCCCGAGCGTCCGTAATGAGGTGATGTTTGCTGCCCGCTTTACGCCGGTCAGTGGGATTGGGGCCTGTTTTTTTCCCCCGTGCATGGCGCGCACAGAGGAACTGTCGACTATCGTGCGTGACCACTCGATTTGCCCCGCCGCCTGTAAATGGGTGAGCAACTTCTGGTGTAACTGCGCCCATACCCCCGCGCGTTTCCATGCCACCAGGCGTCGCCAGCAACTGACCCCAGAGCCGCAACCCATTTCCAGCGGCAAAGCCGACCAAGGAATCCCAGTTCGCAGCACGAACAAAATACCCGTCAGGGCTTGCCGGTGGGTGATGGGTTTGCGTCCCGGATGCAAACGGCGCCTGCGCTTTACCTTGGGCAGCAGCGGTTCTACGACTTGCCACAGCTTGTCGTCCACTATCGGCTTTGACATGAATTTCCTCCTTGAAAAGGAATCGACTCATGTCAAAAAATACTGCAACATCCATAAAAGTACAACCCCCATACCACCTGCGCTATTTCATTTTGAAATGCGCTCTAAATATTCCCAAGCCCGTTAATGTGATCACGGGTTACGACCGGACCAACACACATCGCGTCACTATTAGTGATGCACAGTTCGAACTAATTTTGCTTCCTTTGCAAGACGAGACCAATTTTGCGGGATTGATTCAACTATTAATTGAATTAGATATAAACCAGACGTACAAACGAAAAGTAATGAAAGCTGCGAACGTCCTCTTGACGGCTGAAACTATTTTGTCTTTGATGACACGTTGCAACGGATAAAATTAAATTGTATATTTTTGCTTTTCCATCTGAACCTGTCGCTCATGAATCGCTACATGGCAAGGTTTGATTGCTCTGGATATCACTGCTAGCCGCCGGGCTGTCTTATTTCATCTTAATCATGTGATCCAATGAGAGAGTGCCAGCCCCGCGTCCGACCAAGTAGAGCAATAGCGCAGCCCAGGACAGATGGGTGGGCCAGGCTGATGGATACACAAAAATTTGAATGACCAGAGTCATACCAAGCAGCGAGAGGGCGGAAAAGCGCGTGAATAATCCGAGCACCAGAAGAACCGGGAAAAGGTGCTCCGCATACGTTGCCATGTGTGTGGCGAACTCTGGCGGCAATAAAGGTACTTTGTAGTCCTCGCGGAACAGCGTATAGGCACTGTCGCTGACGGTGAGGAAGCCTTCTACTTTGGTGCGGCCGGAGAGGAAGAAAATCGCGCCTACTGCTACGCGGGCGGTGAGCGCAAGCAGCGAGTGGCTAACCAGCATGTTTAACCGGTCGGCTATGGCATTCCAGGTGTGGCGTAGCCCTCCGCTTTGGACGTTGGTAGTCGTGCTAAGTATCATGTCTTTCCCCTTTGATAGTCATGCATTGGTGACGCTCATGCCGCTGAATGCACCGGCTGTGAGCAGTGTGGACATCAGGTGAGCCAGGTCAGTATCGCCCTGTGCTTCTAGTGCAGCGGCTGCGGCATCTGCCAGCGGGCCACCAGTGGCACAGGTATCGAGAAACGCGCAGCCGGCCGCGTCCAGCGCTATCCATTCAACCGTATCGCGGGGGCGTACCAGTAGTGCACCCTCGGGGCTCCAGTTAATGTCGGTATTGGGTTCATTGCCAGCACGATTGCGCGACCAGATCGAATAAATCGGTGCGTCGTTAAACCATGCCCAGCGCGTTGCGGCATGCGGGCGCAAGACCGTTCTGGCTAGTACCTCGGGCCTAAGTCTGGCGACCACAGCTGGATCGAGCGTCTCTTCATCGCGCGCGGCATGCGATTCAGTCCACAGCCAGTCAAGTCGTGCAACGGCCGGTAGATAGGGCAATTCCCTGGCCGGTTCAAATCCCGCGAGAAATTTTGCGAAATCTGCACCGTAGCGCAGCAAGGTCGGGTCCGATGGCAATGCCGCGCGTACATGGATGGCTGCCGCCGCGCGGAACCATTCCTCGCCAACCAGTCGCAACACCGCAGGGTAATTCGCCTGTAGTGCGTCAATGCATCCTTTCATAACGGTATTGCGGTATACCGCGAAGGCGGGCTGCGCGGTGAGTGCGGCGATCTCTTTCGAGGGGAGGGCGTCGGATACGAACAACGCCCGTGCAAAGGCGTCCTGAAATTGGCCCAGCGTACCCTTAGCACCAGACGTTTGCACTATGCAGCCCTCGCAAGTGGTGCGCGCAGCAGTGTTGCAGCATATTCACGTTCAGCGTACAGCACCTCGAACTCCGGCAAATTATCGTCACGCTCAATGAGTGTGGGACGCGCGCCGATTCCCTTGATCAGGCGTTCATACAACCCCCACACCTCGCTTGCAACGGGCGCGTCGTGCGAGTCAATCAGGAGTGCGGCACCAAGCTTTGGATCCTGTGTATGCCCGGCGAGATGAATTTCCATTACTGCATCTCCGGGAAAATGATCGAGGTAGGTGTCTGCCGAAAAGCCCAAATTGCAAGCGCTGACGTAGACATTGTTCACATCAAGCAGCAGGCCGCAACCGGTGCGACGGGTGAGTTCAGTGAGGAAATCGATTTCACTCCAGGCGTGATCTTCGATATGCAGATAATGCGACGGGTTTTCGACAGCAATACGTCGTTGCAAAGTGTCCTGCGTACGCGAAATATTGTCTGCGATGCGCGCCAGCACTTTGTCAGTGCGTGGAAACGGCAATAGGTCAGGATGGTAAGCGCCGCGCCAGGTAGACCAGGCGAGATGCTCGGA
>VFLF01000614.1 GCA_009885185.1 Nitrosomonadales bacterium
ATCATCACGGCGTTGATCGCGCAAGGCGTCGCGCCGCAACACGCGATGGATACGGCGGTGTGGCTGCATAGCGCGGCTGCGGATGCGTGTGTCGCGGACGGCGTGGGGCCAGTGGGGTTAACGGCGAGCGACACCATTGGTGCTGCGCGGCGGCTGGCGAATGCCGGTGTTGCGTGAATTGCCTTGGGCTTGGCTGCGTAAAAAGCTGCATGCTGCTTTTCATCCCAAATTTAGCCGTATTGAAACTACAAAACGTTTTTCTATCTTATTGAATTTGTTGGGATATACTTAATATTTTATCGGAATGTTATCCATCGTAATGGAATGTTAGTCATCGTTTTCAATGATTAAAACTAGGCGTCTGAAGCCGTCCCATGGTACCCAGTGAGCAGCTTGAAGTCCTGCGCAAGATGAGGAGCAGTGGCAGCGCGCTTTGGCTCAAGTATGGCTTGACGCTTCTGACCATCGGGCTCGCGATCGCCACCCTGAATTCCAAACACCCTGCCTACGCTGCGGTGTTCGCATTCGTCGCGCTTGTAACCTACTCGTCGTGGCAAACAACACCGCACATCCTCTACGCCGGTAAGGCGTTTGAGCTCGGAAGTAAGTCTCACGGGACTGTCCAGATCGGCATCACCAAATGGTCAGACTCGGACACGTACCACGCGACAGTGAACGTTGCGCCATCGCAAAGGTGGCGCTTTGAGTTCATCCCGCTAGGCTGGCAGCCTAGCGAGGGTGAGTTTGAAGCAGAATTCTTCGCTCATCCATCAGTTGAGTGGCCCGCACTCGTCCAAACCAATCAAGGCATTTTGTATCCGCGGTACAACCCGAAGCGCGTCCTTTCATGAGGCAGATGCATAACCATTCGGTCGAGCCGACCGATTCCGGCCAGCAGCCACTCGCGGCGGCTCACCTCAGACGTTAAACATCCGCCCCCGTACTTACCGATCCGCCAGCCGCATCGCCCGCAACCCCAGTGTAGCCGACACCATCCCGGTCATCGGCACCACACAGCAAATCGCATCCAGCACCTGCCGCCGCGTCATGCCGTAATCGTAGGCGCGGCGCATGTGCTGCGCGGCGAGATCCACTTCGCCGCGCGTGCATAACGCGGCGATCACGATCAGCTCGCGCGGGCCGGGGCCGAGGATCGCGTCGGTTTCGCCGTCGCGATTCCAGCAGTGATCGACAAACGCCGTAGCGCGGCTGGCGAGTTCCGCGTCGATGGTCGCGGCGTAGCGCCATTCTTCGGTGTCCGCCAGACTTTCACTCGTGCTGCCCGCTCGCTTGCGCCCCATGTGCATTTCAGGAAACGGCTTCAATTCCTTCGGCTCGCCGCCCGGCGGCAGTTTGCCGAACGGGTAGTCGGCGCTGTTGGCCTGCTCGATGGCCAGCGACACGTACGTCAGGCTCGCCCAGCCCACTACCGAGGCAAACGCCGCCGCGCCCTCGAACAGCGCCTTGTGGGTCAGTCCCTCGCGATACATGCGGCGGATGTGATTTGGCGCGTGGCGCAGGTCACCCTTGCTGCATAGCGCCGGTATCGCGATGAGTTCACGCATTTGCACCGAGAGTTGGTCGCGGGCTGTTTGTTGCCCGTGATACTGGTGCAGATAACTCACCGCCTGGTTTATCAGGTGATAGGTTTTGGGCGAGGCATACACCAGCGTTTTCCACTCGGGAAAAATATCTCCGCGCGCGGCGGTGGCGCGCGCCAGCACGGCCTCGGGCGACAAATCCACTTCAATCTTCTTGTCGAATGTAGCCACGAGAACTCCTTGTATCCATGGGTGATTCACGAATTATTGCATTCATTACCTTGCGTGGCGTAGCGCGCCGGTATAATCCACGCTTTTTTGCCGCCCCCAACCCTACAAAATCATGTGGTTTAAAAATCTTCTGATTTACCGGCTCTCCAAAATCGAGGGCGATGTCGATGCACTCGACGCCAAGCTCAAGGATCACGCGCTGCAACCCTGCGGCAGTTTTGAGATGGAGTCGCGCGGCTGGGTGCCGCCACGCGTCGAGGATCGCTTTGTGCATAGCCTGCAACGCCAGTGGCTGCTGCATTTTGGCGTCAATCAAAAGCTGCTGCCCGGCTCGGTCATCACGCAAACCGCCAAGGAGCGCGCGGTGAAGCTCGCCGAGAAGCAGGAACATCCGGTGGGCCGCAAGCAGATGCGCGATATCCGCGAGCGCGTGCTCGAGGAATTGATGCCCAAGGCGTTTAGCCGCCGCCGCACTCTGGGCACGTGGATTGATCCGGTCAATAATTGGCTGGTGCTCGACACTGCCGCCGACAAAAAAGCCGATGAACTGCTCGAATCGCTGATCGGCGCGGATGTCGAGATCGAGGCGCGGCGCCTGGAGTGCAAGCAATCGCCGGCGGCGCAGATGACCTTGTGGCTCAGCTCCGGGGAGGTGCCCGCACCGTTCACCATCGATCAGGATCTGGAGTTAAAAGCGTCCGGCGAAAGCCGGGCCACCGTGCGTTATGTGAATCACCCGCTCGAAGGCCGAGAAATCCGCGAGCACATCTCCGGCGGCAAAACCGCCACGCGCCTCGGCATGACCTGGAAAAACCGCGTGTCCTTCGTGCTCACCGAGCAATTGCAGGTAAAACGCGTGGCCTTCCTCGATATTCTCAAGGACGACACGGCGGATCAGGCCGATGATGCCGAGGAACAATTCGACATCGACTTCGCGCTGATGACCGGCGAACTGGCCGCGATGCTTAACGATCTGGTGGAAGCGCTGGGCGGCGAGAAAAAGAGCGCTTAACCTCTGCGCTCTTTTTTTGCTTCACCCGCGTAAACGTCGGTAATTACACCGGCGCTTTGGGACGCTGACGCTGTTGATGGCGCTGCTGTCCGCGCGGTTGTCCTTGCCCCTGTCGCGGCTGTCCCTGTCGCGGCTGTCCCTGGCCTTGCGGTTGCCCGCCCTGCCCTTGCCCCGCACCTTGCCCCTGACGCTGCGGCTTGCCGCGACGCCGGCCATTGCGACCGCGCGAGTTGCCGTTGCCGCGTTCGCCGCTGTTTCCATTGCCCCGTTCGCTGTTGCCGCCATTGCCCGAGAACAGGCTATTGCCGACATTGCCACTGTTGCCACCGCCATTGCCAGCGGCGCCACGACTGGCGCCCCTGCCGCGATTGGTGCGGTTGCCGCGATTGCCGCGATTGCCGCCGCCGGGGCGTCCCGTTCCCATGAAGCCCGCCGATGACGGGAACAACTGCCCGACATTCGATTCCGGTTGACGCTCATCGTCGTCATACACCGAAGGCGCCGCCGGCAGCGCGACGTTGAAATTCATTTCCTCGCCTTCGCTCAGATGGCGCTGATGTTTGGGCGGCGGCGGCAGGCGATTGCCGATGTTGTCGAGTTCTTCACTGATCTCTCCGCCGGCAAGCTGCATGCGCAGGCCGCGGTTCAGCTTGACCGGCGGAATACGATTACCCCAGTCGTCGTCCCGCACCACGTTGCGCTGATTGCGCGGCGTGGTGTCGCGGTTACCGCGATTGTCGCGATCCTCGCGCATGGCCTCCTGACGGCTTGTTCCGTTGTTGCCGTTATTACCGTTGTTACGCTGGCGATTGCCGTCGCCGCGCTCGTGACGATGACGCTCCTGCACGGGCGCGGTTGCGGTAGCTGGCACAGCCTCGTTGCCCGCTGCAGGCGGGCCCGCCTGCATTTCAAGCGGTGCGCCATTGTTGTCGCGTCCGCGATTACGCCCGCGATTGCGGCGGCGACCACGACCCTCGCGCGGCGTTTGACCCTCGGCGCCTTCGGGGCGCTGTTGCGGCTGCGGCGGGCGCGGCTGTCCCTGCTGCCCCTGTCGTGATTCACGTGATTCGCGTGGCTCACGTGATTCACGCGGCTCGCGCGGCTCCCGTGGTTCATTGGCATCACGCTGGTCTTCCACGGTTTCCGTGCCCGGCTCGAACCCTGGAATCACGGTTTGATCCACCGTGCGGCGCAGCAGTTTTTCAATCTCGGCGAGCAGCGGTATTTCCTCTGGCGACACCAATGAAATCGCTTCGCCCGTGCTGCCCGCGCGCCCCGTGCGGCCAATGCGATGCACGTAATCTTCGGCCACGTGCGGCAGATCGTAATTCACCACATGCGGCAGTTCTTCGATATCCAGCCCGCGCGCGGCCAAATCGGTGGCCACCAGCACACGCACCGCGCCGGCCTTGAAATCCGCCAGCGCCTTGGTGCGGGCGGGCTGACTCTTGTTGCCATGTATCGCGGTGGCGGAAATGCCCGAGCGGCCCAGTTGATGCGCCAGACGATTCGCGCCGTGCTTGGTGCGCGTAAACACCAGCACCTGTTTCCAGTCGCCGGTTTTCACCAAATGCGCGAGCAGCGCGCGCTTGCGCGATTGGCCCACCGGATGCACCCGCTGCGCTACCAGCTCGGATTCGGCATTGCGCCGCGCGACTTCCACCATCACCGGCTTGGTCAGCAGGCCATCGGCCAGCGCGCGGATGTCGTCGGAGAACGTCGCCGAAAACAGCAGGTTCTGTCGCTGCGCGGGCAGCAGCGCGAGGATGCGCTTCACGTCGTGGATGAAACCCATGTCGAGCATGCGGTCGGCTTCATCAAGCACGAGAATTTCGACGTGCGACAGATCCAGCGTCTGCTCATTGGCGTGATCGAGCAAGCGCCCTGGCGTCGCCACCACGATATCCACGCCGGCCTTCAGCGCCTCGATCTGCGCCGCCATGCCGACACCGCCGAAAATCACCGCCGAGCGAAGCGGCAGATACTTGCCGTAGGTCTGCACGCTTTCTTCAATCTGCGCCGCCAGCTCGCGCGTAGGCGTGACGATCAGCGCGCGCACCGGACACGTGCCTTCGTCGGGCGGGTTTTCCATCAGGCGCTGCAACAACGGCAGCGTAAAACCGGCGGTTTTGCCGGTGCCGGTCTGCGCGCCGGCGAGCACATCGCAGCCTTCGAGAATAACGGGAATCGCCTGCATCTGCACCGGCGTGGGTTGGGTATAACCATGATCGGCGGCGGCACGCACCAGATCAGGCATCAAGCCGAGATCGGCAAATAACTCACTCAAACAATTTCTCCCTGCGATCTGCCTGCCGCGGCAATAGCCGCGAGAACCGGTTCAGGCAAATTCAACTTGGGGTTTTAAGGTTCGGGGCGCGCCGTTAGTTGATTTGAAAACCAACTTGAAGGGCTGCGACTACCGCGA
>VFLF01000415.1 GCA_009885185.1 Nitrosomonadales bacterium
CACCCGATGATGGTGTTTGACCGCGATGGCAATTTTTTGCGCTCGTGGGGCGAGGGCCAATACCCGCGTGCGCATGGCTTGCACATCGACGTGGACGACACGCTGTATCTCACCGACGACGGCGGCCACGTGGTGCGTAAATGCACGACGATGGGCAAAATCCTGATGGAGATCGGCACGCCCGGCAAACCCACTCCCTATATGAGCGGCCTGCCGTTTCACCGCTGCACGCATACCGCGCTGTCGCCCAAGGGCGAGATTTATGTCTCCGACGGCTACGGCAACGCCAAGGTGCACAAATATTCGCCCGACGGAAAACTCATCATGTCATGGGGCGAGCCGGGCACCGACCCCGGCCAGTTCAACATCGTGCATAACATCGTCACCGACCGCGACGGCTGGGTGTATGTGGCCGACCGCGAAAATCATCGCGTGCAGGTGTTCGATGGCAACGGCAAGTATGAGGCGCAGTGGAACAACATGCACCGCCCGTGCGGCTTGTTTTGTAATCTGGGTAGTCCGGGCGCGCAGCCCGAATTCATCATCGGCGAATTAGGCTCAGGTGCGCGCGTGAACCGGATTCACCCCAACATCGGCCCGCGTATCAGCATCGTCGACAAAAAAGGCACGGTCATCTCGCGCCTCGGCGGGCAGGACGGCCCCGGCAACGTCACCGGCAAATTCATCGCGCCGCACGGTGTGGCGCTGGATCGGCATGGGGATATTTACGTGGGCGAGGTGAGTTTTACGGATTGGCCTACTACGCATCCGGATGAGCCTATTCCGGCGAATTTGCGGTCGTTGCAGAAGTTGAAAAAAGTGAAATGAGGGTGAACTGAGGGGGCGTGATGTCTTGTCTCGGCATCGAGCGTGAGCACGAGAAGGCGGCATCCCAAAACCCGTCGTTCCCGCGCAGGCGGGAACCCATAACACGATATCCCAGAGCGAATAGCGTCAGGCCCAGCGGCTACAGATCGTGCTGTTTGACGTCAGGGGCTGGATGCCGCAAAATGTATACATTGTATACAGGAGGCGATTATGAGTGACCCTGTTGCGTTGCGGCTTGACCCTGATATCCGTAAACGGCTCGACAAGCTCGCAAAGACAACCGAACGCAGCCGCTCAGCACTGGCGGCCGAAGCAGTGAAGCAGTTCGTGGAACTCAATGAGTGGCAAATCGCCGCTATTCAGGAAGGCGTAAAGCAGGCTGACAGTGGCCGTTTCATAGACCACGCAAAGCTGAAGGCCAAATGGGAGAGAAAGCTTGCGGCTGCGATGGACAAAACACGCTGAGGCCGATCTAGACCGTATTGCTGAATACATTGGACAGGACAGTCCGGCGGCGGCAGCGCGGGTGGTGCTCGAATTGATCGATCAGGCCGAATCATCGCTGACGAGCCATGCTGCAATGGGTCGCCCTGGACGTGCAATCGGAACGCGCGAGCTTGTCATTGGCAGCCTGCCCTATGTAATTCCTTATCGCGTGCGCGACGGCAATATCGAAATCTTGCGTGTGTTGCATACCTCGCGGCGCTGGCCCAGTGATGCGTAGTCGGAAAGCGAAAACACTACCCGATCGCAATTATGGCGAAGCGACGATAGCGAGCTTTCGCGATGACCCCCGAGTTCGCTGCGGAATATCTCAACGCCGTACTCGAAGATGGCGATCAGCAGGAACTTTTGCTTGCACTGCGCCGCATGGCTGATGCCTTTGGCGGCGTGCCGAAGCTGGCCTAGACAACGAATCTGAATGCCGCATCCTTATATCGAACCCTTTCACCTCGCGGCAATCCCGAACTCAAAAGTCTGCGAGTGCTGCTCCAGGCGATGGGCATGCGGCTGGCGGTGCAGCCGGTTCGAGCGCGTGGTGCGAGGCGGTTGCGGGCGGCGTAATGAGGAATGCAGCATGGCGATGAAAGAGTATGGAACGTAGCTTCGCTACGATCGCAAAACAGCGGGCCAAGCGTGTTGGTAAAGCCAGAAAGGCGGTTTGATTGGCCGCTATGGCCTGCCCAAGATTTTCTGATTTCTACGAAAAGCGCGCGAGGTACGTAATTGGATCGAGGTGACAGTGATAATCTACTGCGCCGCGAATCGTAAATAAATGCGGTTCTTTTCTGAAATCAAATAATCGATAGAGGTGGAAGTGATCCGCTTCAGAGCGTGAAAGGTGCACTTCATTTTTCGTGATGAAGAAGGGAGTTTCTTTGCCGAACGATGTCGTCTTAACCTCGATCAATCGTTCTTTGCCAGTGACTTCAAATGACAGTATATCGAATCCAAGTCCGTCCCCCTGAGTTTTGGAGACATGCTCCACCTTGTCCGCTAAACGATCCTGTCCTTTGGAAATCAGGCGCCATCTTTCGTAATGCACGGCAAATTCCCCGCCAGCAAGCCCGAGAGAAGCATTCCGGGCTTCGCGATCAATGTAATCACGTTTTGTTGCGATGCGAATTTTCGGGGTATCGGGCTCACGTGCAGTGTGGACGAGCTTGGGTGGTTGGACCAAAATTTTTGAGAAATCATCAGGAACGGGCACTGCGGCGGGCATTTGTACGGCCGCCTGAGCCGCTTGGTCAAAAAGGTCGCTATTTTTGAGTCGATCCGCGATGACTTTGAACAGCAGTTCCTGATAATTTCCGAGAGGCTTGTAGCCGGAGATATAAGGGCAACCCAGTTCAATCAAGACTGCGCTGATATTCTGATGTTTGCGTTCAATGGCACCATTCGAACGATTATCGAGAAGTCGAATCAATTTTCGGCGATGGTCGGTCTTGTTGAATTGCTGGCCAGTAAGTTCCATAGTCAGCATGTGCAGATAGTCTGCAACAGTTGCTTCGACTTCCTCCTGACTCCAAGATACGCTCATGTTTGAATTGTAGAATGGATCATCGTCAATCGGAAAAATCAACGCAGTCTGCTAGGCGTACATCGATTACCAAATTTCTGGGTAAGATTAATACCATGCACTGCAAGTCAGCAATCAGGTTAACCAATTTGAGTGGTTAAGAATGCCTTTATCGACTTTGGCTTGCGTATTGCACGAAGACACGTTCTACGAATATTTCAAACCATTTCGCCATCCCGATGCACTACACGAAATTTGGGGCGGACACGGCCTTGAGACATACGGGAGGGATTTGGAAATTGCGCATCGCCACGACCCTGATTGCGGATGGACCGTGGTGGATGGCGAGTCGGGTAGCCAGTGGATTCTTCCCGGGTTTCATTTCGTGGACCGAGTTTGTTATCTGACCACCGAAAGAGCGCACCGCTTCATTCCGGTTGAATTCCGAATACAAAACAACATGCGTTCTTCGTTAACGCGGTTGGGTTTGAAGCGACAATTGCTCAAGGTGGAGCGGTTGATTGCCGGATGCGAATCGCTGGCAGCATAGGAATGCTGCGCTAACTGTGTGGGACTAAGGCCTGAACACCCTGCCCAACAACCCGCAGCCCGGCTTCAATCACCTGTTTCCGCCACTCTAGCGACTCAGGACAAAAACACTCCCGAAGCTCTGCTTTTGCCCTGATATAAGCCGGGCTATCTGGCGCACAGTAGTGATGTGCGCGATTTTCGGCGCGCAGCGCGGCCAGCACGCGGATCACGTCATACGTGCCAAACTCCGCTCCTGCAAAGCGATAGTCCCGCGTTCGGAAATGATGCTGTATCCACGGACCAAATTCACCGGAGACGTGGTACGCAATGCCGTCAGGCTTTGTGAGGGGTTCGATATGATCGGCTCCAAATGTTCCGGCGTACCAATCGCGGCGCTCTGAATAAGCTGATTCCGTGAGTAGCAGCTTATAGCTTCCGTGTGGGCCGAGACCGGTGTGCAGGTCCAAATGCACGATGTGCCGGGACGCCGCTAACCATGCGTCGCAGTGGTTCTGAATAATCTGCGTCGAGGTGCACGGCTTTTTGCCGCCGTAAAAAAGCCCGCGTGGATATTCATACTGGCCGCGCGCGACGGTCTCTTTTAATGCAGGCAAGCCCATTCGCCAGATATTCCAAAGCGCTTTGGCTTTGAAGGGTTCAAACCTTGATGGCGGCGATTCGGGATTTAACAGGCCATTGAGTCCGGCATAACCCTGTGGCGCGCCGGCGTATTCATCGGCGCTCGCCATGAAATTACGATTCAGGTCGACGTTGTCTTCGTTGACGCGGCGCAGGTAAGCGTAGCCGTATGGGTTGACGGCGTGAATCAGCACATATCGAATGCGCGGCTTGGGGTTGGTGCCGCCTAACTGTTCAAGCAGGGCGAGTTGCACCGCCGAGCCGAAAAAGCCTTCAACGCCGTGTACGCCCGATGACACTACCAGCGCAGGGTCGCTGTCCGCGCCGATAATGGCGACATCGATGGTGAGATTTCCCTCTGCGGCCGCATCGAGGGCATACGAATGCACCGTGGCGTTAACAGCGCGGGCGGCTTCCGAGAACCTGCGCCGGGATTCTTCGTA
>VFLF01000427.1 GCA_009885185.1 Nitrosomonadales bacterium
ATCGAACGGTGCTTTCGAGCTTATGTCCCGCGGGACATATTACCCCGACAGATAAATATGGCGTAATTGACTAGGCGGCATATCGTACATGCTTGGCTTCAAAAAAATAGCGAATGACCTCGGGCTGCTTCTGCCTGCGGTGCAGCCAGGAACGCACGGCGGACTTCAAGCCGTCCCTATCTCGGGGCCGAGCCTTGCCTACCGCCTGCTTTACGTCATGGTTAAGCAACTCGTCTGGGTTCAGTTCAGGCGCATAGCCAGGCAGCAGGAACATGCGAATTCTCGAAGCGTGTTCTTCCAGCCATGCCTGCACCGCTTTGGCCTTATGTACCGGGTGACCATCGACGATCAGCACCACCTTGCGCTGACCCGCGTGCTTGAGCAGGCGCTCCAGAAATTCGATGAACACCGCCGTCACGAAGCGCCCGCTGAACACTTGGAACGCCAGTGCCCCGTGATTGGTCAGCGCCGAAATCATATTGCAACCGAAGCGATTGCCGGTTGTGCGAATCTCCGGGGTTCGTCCCCGCAGGCTGTAGCTACGCCCGCGCACGTCGTCGCTGCGAAATCCGCTCTCGTCACCCCAGTAAATAACCGCCTGTTGGCGTTTGGCCTCACGGGCGATGCGCGGATAGTCCCGCTCCAGCCAGTGCGCAATCTGCGCATCGTCACGCTCGTAGGCCCGGCGTACCGGTTTTTGTGGCGTCATGCCCCATGCGATAGTCGTAGCGAAATGACGCTACGCCAGAGGGCGTGACTGCCACGTATAGACCATCGCGATCAAAGACCTTGTAGATCTTGTTGCGTGGTTTCAGGTTTCTGATTTGTAGATCGGTAAGCATGGCGCATCTCCAATACCGTCAACCGATACCGTCAGACCATCTGACGGTATTACTCTCGGACGGATCGAGGCACCGATCATATACCGTCACAAATACCGACAAAATGGTCTTGCTTGAAATAGACGACGTTGAACGGTAATGGAAGCTAAGTTACTGAACTAATTATCGAAATCGAAAAATTCAGGAACGTATTGAACAGTGCGAAATGATACTAACTCACTCCCATTCAATCGTAGCCGGCGGCTTGCTCGAAATATCGTACACCACGCGATTGATGCCACGAACCTCGTTGATGATGCGGTTGGACACTTTCGCAAGCAATGCGTGGGGCAATTCGGCTACGTGCGCGGTCATGAAGTCGGTGGTCTGCACCGCGCGCAATGACACCACGTATTCATAGGTGCGGCCATCGCCCATCACGCCGACGGACTTGACCGGGATGAATACGGCGAAAGCCTGCGCGGTTTTATCGTACCAACCTGACAAACGCAGTTCATCGATAAAAATCGCATCGGCGCGGCGCAGCAGGTCGGCGTACTCGGCTTTGACTTCGCCGAGGATGCGCACACCCAAGCCCGGCCCCGGAAACGGGTGGCGGAACACCATGTCGCGCGGCAGGCCCAGCGCGAGTCCGAGATCACGCACTTCGTCCTTGAACAATTCGCGCAGCGGTTCGAGCAGTTTTAGGTGCAGCGTATCCGGCAAGCCACCGACGTTGTGATGTGACTTGATGGTGTGCGCCTTCTTGGTCTTTGCACCCGCCGATTCGATCACGTCGGGGTAGATGGTGCCCTGCGCCAGCCATTTCGCGTTGGGAATCTTCGCGGATTCAACCTGAAACACTTCGACGAATTCGCGGCCGATAATCTTGCGCTTTTGCTCCGGGTCGGTCACGCCTGTGAGGTGCCCCAAAAACTGCGCGCGCGCATCGACGTGGATCACCTTGACGCCCAAGTTGCGCGAGAAGGTATCCATTACCTGCGCCGCCTCGTTCAGGCGCAGCAGGCCGTTATCGACGAACACGCAGGTCAGTTGTTTGCCGATCGCTTTATGGATCAGTGCCGCGGCCACCGAGGAGTCAACGCCGCCGGACAAACCCAGAATGACTTCCTCGTCGCCAACATCACGGCGGATGCGTGCGACGGCTTCGTCGACATAGCTGGGCATGCTCCAGTCGCCCGCGAGTCCGCAGATGCCCAGTACGAAGCGTTCGATCAAGGCCCTGCCCTGCGGCGTGTGGGTGACTTCGGGGTGGAACTGCACGGCGTAGAACTTGCGCGCTTCGTCGGCCATGCCGGCTATCGGGCAGGCGTCGTTGGAGGCCATCAACTTGAAGCCGGGCGGCATCTCAATGACCTTGTCGCCATGGCTCATCCACACGTCCAAAATA
>VFLF01000712.1 GCA_009885185.1 Nitrosomonadales bacterium
TAAATGCTCAATCACGAGTTGCAACACCGCGCTGAGATCTTGGTAATAGATCCCAAGGAGCCGCTGGATTCAGCGGATTTCACGACGCTGGTAAGCTGTGTCGATGATTATCTGCAACACCACGGAAGGCTACGCAGCGTATTAATACGTGCAGAATCGTTTCCCGGCTGGAAAGACTTCGGTACGCTGCTAGCTCATCTGACGTTCGTCAAGGAGCATCATCAGAACATTGAGAAGGTAGCAGTCGTTGCCGACGGCGCTTCTTCGACTGTCATGCCTAAACTTGCGAACCATTTCCTGCACGCGCAGGTGCAGCGCTTCGACTCTGCGTCCGAGAACGCCGCGTGGGAGTGGCTCAGGCAAAAAAATAACTCGCAGAGCCGCTCAGCGGCGTGACGGGCATCGACATCCGCGTCTGGGGTTAGGCTCAAGCATTTTAGTAGTTGCGTTATCAGTGAATTAAGCACACCAGGCTGCTGGCGTTGCGCGGCCCGACCTACATTCGCGACAGCTTTGCCAGCCCCGATGTTTTGGGCGACAAGTGGTGCATGGCCGCGCGCGGTCTTGGCGCCCATGCACTGGTGTTCATCAATTCGCTACTGGCACTGATTCCGCTGATCGATCGGGGTCTGGGAAAAGATGCGGACTGCGCGCAGCTGGTGCGGGACGCAAGAGCTTTGCCGCGTTCGGACAGCCAAAAAAACAGGCCCCCGGACATGAGTATGCACCGGAGGCCCCGACCCGCCAGCTACCTTCGAAGGAAGAACTGACGGGCAGGAGTGCATTCTCGACTGTCGTTGCTGAACGTTCTGTACGCTATCGAACATACGTCAAGGGATGATGGAAATACAATTAATCCTACGGAGGTACATGGCTGTGTCAGACCGCAGTTCTTTCGTCTATGCGCGTCAGCGAACAGAACCGAAAGGGAAAGCAGTTTATTTTCAGCCTGTAATGCCGGATCGTCATCATTCGTTTCAAGCGAGTGGTTTTTACTTAATCAACAATCAAAAGGAATTTCAATGAAATATACGATAATGTTTTCAGCCGTACTGATGGCACTGGGCTTGAGCGCATGCGAACGGACCGTCGTGACACCGTCGGCACCGGTGGTCGTTCCGGTGGTACCAGGGCCTGCCGGCCCCACGGGCGCCACGGGATCGACTGGGTCCACCGGGTCAACGGGGTCAACGGGATCGACCGGCGCAACAGGAACCACCGGGGATGTGGGCGCGCCCGGCTACACAGGCGCAACGGGTTCCACTGGGCGTACTGGTGCAACCGGCTCCACGGGGGGTACGGGCGCCACCGGCGCTACCGGAGATACGGGAGAGAAAGGTCAGCGCGGCAGAACCGGTGGTGACACCTTGATTATTGTTCCGCCGACGCCTCCTTCGCGCTGAGTTTTCTCTGGTATAGGGTAGTGTACTCGTCCGGTAAACGCGCAATGAAGCCGAGTACACTATTGCTTTTTCTTCGTTTCAACTCACGGTTGAACGAGGAGTAGTCACGAGACTGTGGTAGCCGGGCACTACGCTACATAGTGCGGCTACCCGTTACTTGCGTCCGACGGCGACGAGCAGGAATACGCCTAACGCAATGGCTCCCGCGCTGACGATCAAGGGAACGAAGATCGTTTCGCGTTCCTGTACCTTCAGTTCTATCGGCCCCAGCTTCAGGCCAGTGGTTTCTTTGGTGTAACTGAAACCGCCGTACACCAAGCCCAGACTGCCTGCTACGATCAGAATGATGCCGATGAGTTTCGTGGGATTCATTTTCGTCTGCCTCCAAAAAATTGTGAATGAAAAATTCTAACTACCGCCGCTGTAGTTCATGGCTCATTGCGTGCGTAGGGCGGCCTCTGCGCAGAATGCGGATAGATTGTCGAGCACCGTTTGCACTGCGCGATTGGCCGCCACCACGCCACCTTGGGGGTTTTCGCTGGCAGAGGGAACAACAGCATCGAACTCCCTGGACGCGATGACCCGTCTCGTTTTGCTGTCTACGAGATAGGCGCGCAGCGTGATGCGCACCTGGCTTGGTGCGGTTAAAAACTCATGTTGCAAGCGCAGGATTTCGATATCCAGCCGCATTTCGCCCGCAGCGGTGCTGGGTGTTTGCACCACCGCACGAAACGCGCCGCTGCGCTCAACGGCCGCGACGATCAGCGGCGCCAGCATTCGTGCCGGCGTATCGATCCATTCGTTGTGTGCAAAGTATTCGAGTTGATCAGCCTGTCGCATGTACATAATGCGTTTGCTGTCAAAGCCGGCAGCGGCATGCGGGGGGCTGACGATCAGCGTCGGCGCACCAGACGCAGTGCGCTGCGCTGGCGCCGCTATTGCGGCGACGCTGGCGCCGGAGAGGGTGTAAAAACTGGGATGTGACGAAATTGTCGGTTTGAGCACTTCGCAGCCGCCGGCCAGAGTCAGCAATGAGAGTGTTAGCGACACCGACGCGAGTCGCCATCTCCACGGGCAGGAAGTCCAAAGCAAAGTTGTTTTCATTTAGTCGCTCCTTCACCCGGCCCGGGGGGCACGGCTCTGCGGCCCAGCAGCAGACCGCCGGGACTGCCTTCAATTTTTTCGCTCAGACGCCGTAGCGAGGTTGCCAGCACGCTGATCTCACCAAGCAGACGCTCCACTTCGGGGAGCGTTTCCGCAGTGAAGCGTTTGACGTCGGCGCCAACCGCATCGACGGTCTTGCCCGCGCTGGTACTGGCAAGCGCTGCTTCATTGCCCATTTTTTCTATGGCGTCGGCGCTGCGTCCGATGCGAACGATGACGGGACTTAACTGTGCCGTTGCGCGTGAGGCATTTTCAAAGGTGCGCGCTGCGCTGGCTATGCCTGCATCCAGGGTGTCTTTACGCGCGGCGATCATGCGCGCCGTCGCGGCGATATCGGCGAGTGCGCTTTTGAATGCAGCCTGATTTTCGTCGCTGAGTATGGCGTTGATATGGTTTGAAGTGCTGTCCAGCTTGGCCAGCACATTCGTCAGCACGTTCTCCAGCCGCGCGCTAAGCGACGGTTTGGTGGGGATCACCGGATACTCGTTTCCTGCCGTTGCGAGCAGCGGCGCCGCGCCGCGAGCGCCTCCGCTGAGCTCAACATAGGCAATTCCCGTTAGCCCCTGTACTTTCAGAACCGCTACGGTGTCTACCTTGACAGGCGTGCCGCGCTCAATGGCGAACAGCAGAATCACCCGTTCCGGATTGTCGGCATCGAGGTGAATTTGCCGTACTTTGCCCACCTCGACGCCGTTGTATTTGACCGGTGCGTTCAGATTGAGACCCGAAACCGATTCGTCCATTATCGCCAGGTACAGGTCATACTTTTTCTGAAAGGCGCCGCCCGCGGCAAGCCATAATACGATGCCGATCAGCACGGCGCCAAGGACAAGCACGAAGGCGCCAACGAGTGCATAGTTCACCTTGGTTTCGATGACGCCTCCGCGATTTTCCTGTCGGTTTGCATGCGATCAGACAGCTTTTCCTGCTCCTGTGCCGCTCTCCCGCGCGGGCCATCGAAGAATTGCCGAATGGCGGGATGATCCATTTGTGCAAGCTCGGACATGGTGCCGATGCCTTGCACCTTGCCTTCGGCGAGGACTGCAACGCGGTCGGCGACCTGCCACAACAGGTCAAGATCGTGCGTGATCATGACGATGGTCAGACCAAACAGATCACGCAGCTTGAGCACGAGCTCGTCGACTCCGGCGGCGCTGTCCGGATCGAGTCCGGCAGTGGGTTCGTCCAGAAACAGCAGTTCCGGATCCAGTGCCAACGCGCGGGCAAGCGATGCGCGCTTCATCATGCCGCCGCTGAGTTCTGACGGGTACTGTGCGCCGACCTCCGGCTTGAGCCCGGCCATGGAGAGTTTCCAGGCCACGATTTCATTAATCAGCGCGTCCTCAAGCGTGGTGTGCTCGCGCAGCGGCAGGCCGACGTTTTCAGTCACGTTAAGGGCGCCGAACAAACCGCCATGCTGGAACATGACGCCCCAGCGCTGGCGTAGCACGATGGCGTCTTCATCGCTCAGCGTTAGCAGATCAGCGCCCAGCACCCGGATGGCGCCGGCATTCGGGCGGTGCAGCAGTATCATTTCGCGCAGCAGCGTCGATTTGCCGGAGCCGCTGCCACCGATCAATGCAAATATTTCCTTGCGGCGGACTTCAAGATTGATTTCTGAATGCACGACGTGCTCGCCAAAGCGGGTTGATACCTTGCTGACCTCAATGACAAGTTCGTCCGTAGGCGTGTCGATTGGCACGTTAGAGATCCAGTGCGCTGAACGCGACGGAGAACAACGCGTCCGCCACAATAACGAGGAAGATGGACTGAACGACGCTGCGTGTGGTCTGGCGGCCGACACTGTCGGCGCCGCCGTGGGTACGAAAGCCTTGAAAGCAGCCGACCACGGTAATGATGACGGCAAAGACCGGCGCCTTGCCGATGCCGATGAGAAATGCCGTAATGCTGACGGCTTTGACGAAGCGGTCGAGGAAATCAGCGTAACCGACGCCCAACTGCGCCTTGGCCATGATCATGCCGCCAAACACGCCAAGCACGTCAGCGAACACGGTCAGCAGCGGTAGCGCTATCAACAGCGCAATAATTTTTGGCAATACCA
>VFLF01000301.1 GCA_009885185.1 Nitrosomonadales bacterium
CCATCGTGGCGCCGCACGGCGGCAGCCAGAGTCGCTTTGGCACCAATCCGCTCACCGTCGGCCTGCCGCGCCGCGATGCGCCGCCGATTTTGCTCGATTTCGCCACCAGTGCTGTCGCGGTGGGCAAGATACGCGTCGCCTACAACCGCAAGGGGCCGGCCCCCGCCGGTGCACTGGTCGATCACGAGGGCAAACCCACCACCAACCCGGCGGTGATGTACGAGGAACCGCTGGGCGCGCTGCTCACCGCGGCGGGTCATAAGGGCTACGCATTGGCGATGGTGTGTGATTTGCTCGGCAGCGCACTGTTTGGCGGTGTCACGCCGCAGCCCAGCCGCCTGCGGATACCGGGCCTCTACAACAACATGCTCGCCATCGTGTTCGACCCCGCGCGCTTCGGCGCGGGCGAGCATTACGAGCAGGAAGCGAAAGCGTTTATTGAGTATGTACAGTCGGCCAAGCGCACCGACCCGGATGCGCCGATAGAAGTGCCGGGCGATGCCGAGCAGCGTTTTCGCTTGCAGCGCGCGCAGTTTTTGCCGATAGACACCGGAACGCTGAAAACCATGGACGACGCGGCGCGCGCGATCAACACCTTGCGCGGTGTGGCGTTGCCGTTGGCTTCGTCGTTGATTGCAGGGTAGTGCCGTGACAGTGACAGTGGCTTGCCGTGATTACATTACCATGGTAATGTAATCACATCATGCCTATCGCACACTCCAAGTTAACCGGTCAGGGGCAAATCTCCGTGCCCGCACCCGTCCGGCGCAAGCTGGGCGTCGGCCCCGGCTCGGTGCTGGAATGGAGCGAGGCCGACGGCAATGTCGTGGTGCGGCGCTGCGGACGTTACTCGTCGGAAGAAATTCATCGCGCGCTGTTTGCGGCGGTTTCCGCCACGCCGCTCAAGGCACGCACGCTTGCCGAGCTGAAAGTAGGCATACGGCGAGAAATGCAGCGCCGCCACGGCAAATCCCCGGCGTAGATCAACCTCTTCATGCAGGCCATAGACACCAATGTGCTGGTGCGGCTGGTCGTCCGCGACGACAAGCGCCAGATGGCCGCGGCGGAAGCCTTTATTGATCGCGGCGCGTGGGTTTCGCATCTGGTACTGGTGGAAACGATATGGGTTCTTAGTTCCGTGTATCGCATTGCCCCCAAGGGCATCGCCACGGCCCTGGACATGCTGCTCGATCACCACGACATTTCCCTTCAGGAGCCGGAGGTGGTGGCCGCGGCGTTAGCGCACTTCAAAAAGAAACCTGCGCTGGGTTTCTCGGACTGCATGATGCTGGAGGTCGCACGCAAGGCAGGCTGCCTGCCGCTGGGCACATTCGACAGCGGGCTGGGCAGGCTCGATGGCGCGCAACAGTTGCGGAGCTGATCCGCTCAATCCAGCTTCACGTTCGCCGCCTTCACAATCGGCCCCCATTTGTTGTAGTCGGACTTCAGCATCGCAGCCAGTTGCTCGGGTGTGCCCGGCGCGGGATCGGCGCCGCGCGCGGTGAGGCGCTCGCGCAACTCCTTGTCGGCCAGTGCCTTGTTCAGTCCCGCGTTGAGCCGGTCGATAATGTCGCGTGGGGTTTTGCCCGGCACGAAAATGCCATACCAGTTCGACGCATCAACCCTGGGTACGCCCTGCTCCACCATGGTGGGCAGGTCCGGCAGCAGCGCGGAGCGCTTGGCCACGGTGATCGCCAGCGGGCGCAGGCGGCCGCTTTGCACATGCGGCAGCAGCACCGGCAGATCGGCGATCATCATCTGCGTGTGGCCGCCGAGTGTGTTGGTCACCGCGGGCGCCGCGCCGCCGTAGGGCACATGCACGATCTGCGTGCCGGTTTCGACCTTGAACATTTCCAGCACCAGATGCGGCAGGCCGCCGTTGCCGGTGGACGCGGCATTGATCTGGCCGGGGCGCGATTTCGCCAGCGCGATCAGTTCCTTGACGGTTTTCACCGGCAGCGACGGATGCACCACCATCAACTCCGGCGTGGTGGTCACCAGCGACACCGGCGCCAGATCGCGCTGCACATCAAACGGCAGCTTGGGATACACATGCGGATAAATGCCGAGCGCGGTGCTCGACAGCACCATCGAGTACCCGTCCGCCGGCGACTTGGCGACGTTATCCACGCCGATGGTGCCACCCGCGCCGCCGCGGTTATCGACGATCATCGACTGGCCCATCGCCTCGGAGAGTTTGGGCATGATCAAGCGCGCGACGATATCGATCGGCCCGCCGGGCGGGAAAGCGACCACCATGCGCAGTTGCTTGGACGGATAGGATTGCCCGCACGCAACAGCGGGAATCAGCAGGGCCAGCGCGACCAGCGATTGAGCCGGGAAAGTCATGAAGATCTTCTCGCGAGATTTAAGAGTTCCGATTGTGGAACATTCAGACGTCGAACTCAATCGCGGGTTGAGCGGGTGTGGCGTGACTGATAACATTGGGGGTTCCACAGTGCAACGCTCGCCCGGACGCGGCTGGAATGCCCTGCCTCCGCGGGCCCATCATTTTTCAACCCCCAATCTCACTACTGCTCAAGGTACCCGCCATGCACGAATTCGACGTATTGGTTGTCGGCAAAGGTAATGCCGCATTGTGTTCCGCCCTCTCTGCTCACGAGCACGGCGTCAAGATCGCCATGATTGAAGCCGCCTCCGAAGACGAACACGGCGGCAACAGCCGCTTTGCCGGCGGCGTGATGCGCTTTGCCTACGACAAGGTCGAAGACCTGAAACGCATCACCGATGTCACCGACGAAGAAGTCGCCACCAGCGATTTCGGCACCAACACCACCGATGAGTATTACGACGATCTGTATCGCCTGACCGCGTATCGCTCCGACCCCGATCTGTCGGAGATACTCATCACGCAAAGCCAGGACGTGATGGCATGGCTGCGCAGCAAAGGCGTTAAATTCCTGCTGAACTTCGGTCGCCAATCGGGCCTGGTCAATGGCAAGCGCAAGTTCTTCGGCCGCATGCCAATTGAGGCGCACGGCGGCGGTGCGGGGCTGGTGGATTATCTCGACAAGTCCGTCAAGGCCAAAGGCATCCAGATTTTTTACAACACGCGCGCCGTGTCGTTGATTTACGACGGCGAAAAAGTCTCCGGCGTGCGCACGCAGATGAACGGCAAGATGACCGAGATCCGCGCGAAGTCCGTGGTGCTGGCCTGCGGCGGCTTTGAGGCCAACCCCGAAATGCGCACGCGCTACCTCGGCCCCGGCTGGGAGCTGGTGAAAGTGCGCGGCTCGCGTTTCAACCAGGGCGACGGCTTGAAAATGGCGCTGGATATTGGCGCGGCGCCCTACGGCAACTGGTCGGGCAGCCACGCGGTGGGCTGGGATCGCAACGCGCCGGAATTCGGCGATGTCAGCGTCGGCGATCAGTTCCAGAAGCACAGCTACATCTTCGGCATACTGGTCAACGCTGACGGCAAGCGCTTTGTCGACGAAGGCTGGGATTTCCATTCATTCACCTACGCCAAGTACGGCGGCGAGGTGTTGAAACAGCCCGCGCAATTCGCGTGGCAGGTGTTCGATTCCAAGGTCACCAAGCTGCTGCGCTCGGAATACCGCATCAAAATGATGACCAAGGTGTCGGCCAACACGCTCGAAGAACTCGCCACCAAGCTCGAGGGCGTGAACCCCGAGGGCTTTTTGAAAACTGTGCGCGAGTACAACGCCTCGATCAAAAAAGACGTGGCCTTCGATCACACCGTCAAGGACGGCAAATGCACCGTCGGCATCGAGCCGCAAAAATCCAACTGGGCACAAGCCCTCGATGCGCCGCCGTATGACGCCTACCAAACCACCTGCGGCATCACCTTCACCTTCGGCGGCCTGCGTATCATCAAGGAAACCGGGCAGGTAATGGATGTGCATCTGAAACCAATCCCCGGTCTTTACACGGCGGGCGAAATGGTCGGCGGCTTGTTCTTCTTTAATTATCCGAGCGGCACCGGGCTGGTGTCCGGCGCGATCTTCGGGCGCATCGCGGGTGCGGGCGCGGCGCTGGCGGCGAAGGGCTAGTTCAAGAACCTTTTGCCACAGATGAACACAGATACACACAGATAAGTTCACCGTCAAACCCAATCGATACACGAACATAATTATCTGTTTTTATTGAATATTTTGGAAACCCCCATGAGCCACGAAGCATCGAACGACAACCCTTACACCCGCGGCATTGCGCAATTTGTTTCGGGCCTGACCTACGACGCGATTCCTGCCGAAGTCAAAACGCGCATCAAATTGCTGATGCTCGATTCGCTCGGCTGCGCGCTCTACGGCGCCGATCTCGAATGGAGCAAGATGCTACAGGACACACTGACCAAAGTGGACAGCACGCGCATGTGCAATGTGTGGGGCACAAATCTGAAACTCTCAGCACCCCACGCCGCTCTGATTAACGGCACGCAAGTGCAGGGCTTTGAACTCGACGACGTACATCGCGCAGGCGTGCTGCACGTGGGCGCGGTGGTGCTGCCGTCGCTGATTTCGATTACCGAAATGAAACCCGGCATGAGCGGCAAGGAGTTTCTGACCTCCGCCGTCGCCGGTTATGAAATCGGCCCGCGCGTGGGCCTGTGCATGCGACCCGACCACATCGCGCAGGGCTGGCATTCGGGCGCGACGCTGGGCGTGTTTTCGTCGGCGTCGGGCGCCGCGCGCGCATTGAAACTCAACGTGGACAAAACCGTGCATGCGCTGGGCATCGCCGGCACGCAATCCGCCGGCCTGATGGCCGCGCAGTACGGCGCGATGGTAAAACGCATGCACGCGGGCCGCGCATCGCAATCCGGCTTGTACGGCGCATTGATCGCCGAATCGGGCTTTACTGGCATTGTCAACGTTTTGGAGAGTGAATACGGCGGCTTTTGCACCACCTTCTCGCGCTCCAATGACCGCTTCGATCTGAAAGAACTCACCGCCGGTTTCGGCAGCGTGTGGCAGA
>VFLF01000245.1 GCA_009885185.1 Nitrosomonadales bacterium
ATTTACACAGATAACCTCTCCACTGTCGTTCCCGCGAAAGCGGGAACCCATAACACAGTGCCACTTGAGAAGCCCCCCTCCTACCTCCCCCCGCAAGCGGAGGGAGGGGATACCCGCCTTCGCGGGAATGACGGGTGTGGTTTTTAATCTGTGTTCATCTGCGCAAATCCGTGGCTAAGTATTTGACGTTGAAGTGGAACTCAATGCCCAAACGTATCCGTATCCGGCTTGCGTTTGCCGCGAAACGACGCGCCCAACTCCTTCGATTCATCGGTATCCAGATACAACCGCAGCAGCAAATCATGCGACACGCGTGCCAGCCCGCTCACGCCGGTGTGGCGCGCAGTAAACGCCGCCTTCAGCGACGCCAGCGCAAACGCCCCACGATCGGCGATCTCCAGCGCCATCTTGCGGGTTTCTTCCTTGAGCTTGTCGTCGGGCACGACTTTGTTGATGAGACCAATCTCCAGCGCCTCCTTCGACGACAGGCGCGGATTGGCGAACCACATTTCCTTCGCTTTCTTTTTGCCCACCAGGTCTTCGAGATACCAGGTGCCGTAGCCCGCGTCGAAGCTGCCCATCATCGGGCCGACCTGCCGGAACACCGCGCTTTCTTTGGCGATGGTGATGTCGCACATCACTTGCAGCACCTGCCCGCCGCCAACGGCGTAGCCGTTGACCATGGCGATCACCGGCTTTTGCAGGCGCTCGATGGATTCATAAATTTCCAGCGTGGGCAGCATGCCGGCATAGAGGTTGGTGTCTTCCAGACCATCCTTGCGCCCGCCGATGCAGAAAAATTTATCACCCGCGCCGGTGATAACCAGCACGCGCGTGCGCGTCTCGCGGCGAATGTCGTTGATGCAGTCGCGAATCTCGTGACACATCTCGGCGGTGAACATATTGCCGTCGTCGGGGCGGTTCAGCGTGAGCCAGCCAATAGCGCCCTCTTCTTCGTAAAGTATTGTTTTAAAAGACATTTTTATATCACCTTCTGTGTTTTCAGTTGCACCAATTTGTCACTGTCGTAACCCAGCAACCCGCCCAACACCTGATCGTTATGTTCACCCAAGCGCGGCGGCGCGCTGCGATAACTGGTGTTGTTGCCGTCCACCGCGATGCCCAACCCGACTTGCGGAATTTTACGTTCGCCAGACGTTGCCGTATAAAAAAGCCCGCGCGCGATCAACTCAGGATCGCTCGCCACTTCATCGGCGCTGTTCACCGGGCCCGCCGGCACGTTGTGCTGCACAAATAATTTCAGCCAGTGCTCGCGCGGTTGCGTGAGCAGCACCGCTTGTGTCTTTTCAACAATCTCCGCACGCACGGCGCAGCGCGCGGCATTGGTGGCGTAGCGCGGATCATCGCCTACCGCCGGCTGCCCCACCGCCTGCCAGAAGCGTTTGAAAATGCCGTCGTTGCCCAGCCCCAGCGTGATCGGTCGGTCTTGCGTGTCAAAAGTTTGGTACACCGAAATCACACTGTCTTTCGCGCCGCTGCGATGCGGCACTATGCCGGAACCGAGATACGGCACGATGCGCGGCGACATAAAGCGCGTCATGCTATCGATCATGGCGATGTCGATTTTGTGACCCTTGCCTGAACGTTGTCTGTCGAACAATGCCGCGAGTGTGGCATACGCCGCATCCATGCCGGCAATCAAATCCGCCGCCGGTGTGCCGACTTTTTGCGGCGGACTGTCGGCTTCACCCGTCAAATCCATCACGCCGCTGTAGCCCTCGGCGATCAGGTCGTAGCAGGGGAAATCCTTGCGCGCGCCGGTCAAGCCAAAGCCCGACAGCGACACATGCACAATGTCGGCGCGTACGGCAGACAACGCCGCATGATCGACGCCGAGTTTTTTCTGCACTCGGTCGGTGAGATTGACGATTACCACATCCACCTTGCGTACGATGTCGTGCAGCACCGCGCGGCCTGCGTCAGTGGTGTAATCCAGCGTGACGCTTTGCTTGTTGCGATTGACGCTCAGAAACCACAGCGATTCTCCGTCAAGCCACGGCGGCCCCCATGCGCGGCAATCGTCGCCCTTGCCGGGACGCTCGATCTTGATGACCTCCGCGCCCATGTCGCCGAGTTGCATCGCCGCGTACGGACCGGCAATCGACGTGGTGAGATCCAGAACGATGATGCCCTTGAGCAGCGCAATCGGCGCGCTGCCCGGCGGCGCGGGCAGTTTTTCGTAGGGCAGCACAGCCAAAGCTACGGCAGCAACACCGTCGAACCCGTGGTCTTGCGACCTTCCAGATCGCGGTGCGCTTGCGCTGCTTCACGCAGCGGATAGGTTTGATTAATAGAAATCTTCACCTTGCCGGCCCTGACCACCGCGAATAAATCCTTTGCCGCCTTGTCGAGGTCTTCACGTTTTGCGGTGTAGTTCACCAGCGTCGGACGCGTGAGAAACAACGAGCCTTTTTGCGCGAGGATGCCGATGTTCACCGGCGGTACCGCGCCGGAGGCATTGCCGAAGCTCGCCATCATGCCGAGCGGCGCCAGGCAATCGAGCGACTCCATGAACGTCTCCTTGCCGATGCCGTCGTATACCACCGGCACGCCGCGGCCCTTGGTGATGTCGCGCACACGCTCCGATATTTTTTCATTGGCGGCCACGATCACATGCTTGCAGCCCGCCTTTTTCGCCGCCGCCACCTTCGCGTCGCTGCCCACGGTGCCGATCACGGTGGCGCCCAAATGCTTGCCCCACTGGCACAGTATCTGCCCGACGCCGCCCGCCGCCGCATGCACGAGTATGGTGTCGCCCTTTTGCACTTTATACGTGCGGCGCAGCAGGTACCAAGCGGTCATGCCTTTCAACATCATCGCTGCTGCGGCCTGATCGGTGATACCAGCGGGGATTTTCACCAGCCGTGCCACCGGGCGTATCAATACTTCCGCATAGGCGCCGATGGGCTGCGCATACGCCACGCGGTCGCCCACTTTGAAACCCTTAACCTTCGGCCCCACGGATTCGATCACGCCCGCGCCTTCGGAGCCCAGCGTCAGCGGCATCGGCATCGGATACAGACCGGAACGATGATAGGTGTCGATAAAGTTCAGGCCAATCGCCGCGTTGCGCACGCGCACTTCGCCGGGGCCGGGATCGCCAACGGTCACTTCTTCCCATTGCAGCACTTCGGGACCACCGGCCTGATGCGCGCGAATAGCATGCGATGTAATGAAAGCCATAATGTATATCCTTGTTTTAAAACGATAATTTATGAACAGCCACCGGGGACGATGGCGCGAGGACGTGTACCTTTATTGTATAGAAAAACCGCGCGGGCGGGCGCTACAGCGGTCGCTGGCGCTATCGTAGCCGCTTGAACATCGCGCGCGGCCATCCCTCGGGTACAGTCGATTCAATCATCGACAACATCACCCGGCTGGCTTTCTGAAAATCACGCGGATCGAGCCACTCCCATACGCCGCACGCCAGCGCAATCAAGCCGCCGAGCGTCAGCAGCACGGCCAACAACACGCGCGGCACGCGCAGCAGCAGCGTTTTCCACCACACGCGCCGCCCTTGCGGATTCACAAAGGCCAGCGCGCCCAAGCCCAGCAGCAGCAAGCCACTCAACGCATACAGCGCGCCGGGCCGTTGATTCAGATGATTGGTGATGGTGTTCCAGCGCCCGGCATCCATGGCATACGCCGCGCCAATGATGCAAGCCGCGACCAGCAACAGCATGAAACCCCAGATCAGCGCCGGCGTACCGTCGTACGAGCCATCCGAGCGATGATCCGACAGACGCAGCCCGATACGCCGCGTGTAAAAAGACTCCAGCGCGCCGATCAGCACGCCCGCGCCGATGACAAAGATGCCCAGATGCACGCCCTTGGGCAACGCAAAAAAGCGCGCGGCGAAAATGCCAATCGCGCCGAAAATGATCAGGGCGTATTCAAGAAAAGCGGTCAGGCGCATGATGCGCGCAAGTGTAGCGCGCCGACGCTATCTATTGTAAAAAAACCGGATCGATGGCCCGCTAGAAATGCTTGATGACCTGCACCCATCCACGCGTGTGGCGATCGGTGTCTGACATCGCCGGCTGACGGCCCAGACGCGTTGCGAGCGTGAGCTTGACCTGAAAATCCGCCGCCTTCGTCCATGTGACGCCCATACCGCCGCCACTCAGGTGGCGGCGGTTCGAGCCGGCAATAAACGGCCGCTCGTTAATTTTTACACTACCGGTATCGACAAATACAAACGGTTGCAGCACGCCGGGCAGCGCCTTGACGCGCAGACTGTGCCGCAACTCGACGGTGGCTACATAGCCCGCATCACCGGACGCCTCGCCCTGGGGATAGGCGCGCACGCCATGGGCGCCACCCAACACGAATTTCTCGGAAGAATCAAGGTTCTTGCTTGCCGCTTGGCCCGAAAACGATACGTACGCCGAGGTGTTTTCTCCCAGGCTTTGCAGCCGCAGCAGATTCATCGTCCACTTGCGATAGTGGCCATGGGTGCGCGCACTGGCGTCGTCGGCGGCGCGCGCTTCCGGCGTCTCAATATTCGTGCGTCCGCCGCTGTGGTTAAGATAGAAGGCCGTGATGCCGCCGGACCCGTCGCGCGCATCGCCCGACAGCGCGAACTGCGTGACGCGCGTTTGCTTGTCGGTGACCGTCGCCGTCGCATTCACCCGGTCCTCAAATTGACTCCGGTCATGTGATAACTGCCCGTAGAGATTGACATCGCGCGAACGAATAAACGGATAGCTCATCATGAGTGAGGTGCTGGCCGATTCGCCACGCGCGTCGAGCGCTTCAAACGACTTGCCCAGACGATAACGTGAAGCGGATGCCGCAACGCCGAGCCTTAAGCCATCACTACCCACCGGCGCCTGGTAACCCACGCGCCCGAACTCCATTCCCGCAAACCCCTTGGTGAAGCGCACAGCCAGTGCGTCGCCGAACCCCAGCGGATTGGCCACATCTAGTCGCACGCCCAGCCGGTTCGCCCCGGTAAAGCGGTTGCCAAAATTATCCAGTTCAACGCTGCCGCTGACCATGGGCGCGGCGCGGACATCCACCGTAAGGTCGGTCTCTCCGGTATTGGCACCCGCCCGCATGCTGCTGCGCGCCTCGCCGACACCGGCCAGATCACCCAGCAACAAAAGCTTGCGCTCAAGATCGGCCTCGCGCACCACGGCTCCCGGGAACGATTCCATGTAATTGCGCGCCACGCCATCGCGCAGGCGAGAACGGTTGGTGGTGTTCACGGTCCCGAAACGGCCTTCGACAATAGTGATTTCAGCGATGCCATCCGTGCGATCTGGCGCCAGCAGATACGCTTGCGCCAGATACGCCCGCGCCACCATGTAGCCGCGCTCGCGGTAGTGCCGCGTGATACGCGCCGCGGCCTCATGCAGCTCGTCGATGCCGACCTCCTTGCCGACGTAGTCTTGCACCAACGCGAGCAACTCGAACTGCGGGAATACGTTGTTGCCACTGATACGAATGCTACCCAGCACCATGCGGGTATCGGATGGCTTGAGTGCCGGCCGCACGTCCTCTTCGAATTTGAGCGGCAGCGCCGGGCGTAAGGGCACTTCCAGAGCCGGTTTTTGCTGGTCGCGCAAAACAGAGCCGGCGTCGGGAACCACCTGCGCCTGCGTCGCCACCGCGGGCGCGAAGCCAAGGGCCGCGCAGGCAAGAGTACTGGTAATGTGATGTTTATTCATCCCGTTCTTAAGATGATCGCCGCGTGCGTTTGAAAGGCGTCGCCACGGAACAACGCACGCCGACGCGCTGGGTGTTCCCGTCAAGCGCTATCCTGCGCTATTGTAGCCGTCCGGCATAGAATGAGAAGTAGGGTATTTCTGATGGTGTTCAGCGCCTAATCCACCCACCGCCTTTACTCATTGCCGTCGGTGATGTCCGCAAACGTACTGCCGGTCGCTGATACGGTGTAGTTGCCGGCATCCGCGCCGCTCAAACTCACGCTGGTCACATCCACACTCTTGTTCGCACCCACGTTCGCGTCGCTGAAGTTAGCCGTTCGGTTAATGGTCAGAATGTCCGCGCCCAACCGGTTGTCGCTGGTGATGACCGTCGCCGTGGTGGTGGTGTCGTAGACTTTGTTGACGCCGGTGTAAGTAACGTTGAGTGTCGCCGGGGCGATGTCGGCAGTGGCGCTGCCGGTGGCAGAGACGGTGTAGTTACCCGCGTCCGCACCATTGAGGCTCACGCTTGTCACATTCACGGTCTTGCCCACACCCACGTTTTTGTCGCTGAAGGCGGCGGTGTGGTTGATGGTGATCGCATCCGTGCCCAACCGGTTGTCGCTGGTGGTGACCGTTGCCGCAGTAGTAGCGTCGTAGACTTTGTTGACGCCAGTGTAAGTGACGTTGAGTGTCGCCGGGGCGATTTCACCGATATTGGCATTGACCGTCGTCGATCCCAGCTGATAGCCGTAGACCGTTGCCGCGCCGTTGCTGGCGCCGGCAATCGAAATGCCGCTCACGGACACATTCTTGCCGCTACCAGCGTTTTTGTCGTCGTAGCTGCCGAGCGACGGGTTGTTCAGCGTAACAACGTCGCCATCGACCGCACCCGATACGGTGTAGTTTCCGGCCGCCAGCGTTGCGGCGGTCGTAGCATCGTAGACCTTGCTGACCGTGCCGGTGAGCACGGGTGTCAACGTCGGCGCCAGCGTGTAAAGAAAACCGTTCCCCGTCCCTTGTGCGGGCGCGGTGACTCCAAATGCCGCGTTGTATTGCTTGAGGTCGTGCGGCATGCCGCCGCGGCTGTCGTTCGCGGGATCGGTAGACCACACCAGCCAGCGCCCCGCGGCAATCGGCGTGGCGCTGCCTGAATTATTCACGAAGTTGCCGCCGATGGCGGCGAGATTCACCACGCCGGTGCCGGCATTGATGCTTGCGCCGTTGCCCAGCGTGATCGTCGGCGTACCGGCCAACCGATCGGCGGTTACAGCGCCGGCGTCGCCCGCGATCGCGGTAAAGTTGCCATTGGCCGTCACAATTTTCGCATTCAGGTTGATATGGCGCCCGGCCTGCAGCGTAAACGCGCCGCCGCTGGCGCTGGCCACAATCACCGGCGCGTTGACCGTAATGTCATTGCTCGCCTGCAGACTGACTGCCGTGCCGCTGGCCAGCGTGGCGCTCAATGACGAGGGATTGAAGGTCATGGTCTGGCCAGTCCCGTTGGCGAACGAAATGTCGCCCGGCGTGCCGATGCGCACCTCCCCGGCGTTCGCCGCGTAGCCAGCGCTTTGCACCAGATAGTTGCCATTCGCCATCGAGACGACGCCGCTGCCGCCGACAGAATCGCCGGCTGTCACGCCTGCCAGACTGTTAGCGATCGAGATCGCGCCCGTAACACCACTGGCGCCGCTGCCCCAGGTGACGGCGCCCATGCCGCCGTTCCAGTCGGCGCTGCGCACCACATAGCTGCCGTTGGAGAGCGCGGTGATGCCGTTGGATCCCACGTAGTCGCCCGCCGTGGCGCCCACCAGACTGTTGCCGGTCGACACCACTCCCGTCACACCCGTCACGCCGCTGCCCCACGTCGCCGCGCCCATACCGTTGTTCCAGTAACTGCTCGCCACCACGTAGTTGCCGTTGGTGAGGGCGGTAACGCCGTTGGATCCCACATAGTCGCCCGCCGTGGTGCCAACCAGACTGTTGGCCGCCGACACCGCGCCGGTTGCGCCACTCGCGCCATCGCCCCAGGTTGCTGCGCCCATGCCACCGTTCCATGAACTGCTCGCCGCCACATAATTGCCGTTAGCAAGTGTGGTGATGCCACCGCTACCCACGGCGTCACCCGCCATCGTCCCTACCAGACTGTTGCCCGCCGTCACCGCGCCCGTCACGCCGCTCGCGCCGTTGCCCCAGGTGACAGCCCCTCGATCACCGTTCCAGTTGGCACTCACCACGATATAATTTCCGTTGGGAAGCGCAGTGATACCGCCGTTACCGATAGAGTCGCCCGCCGCGGAACCCACCAGACTATTGGCCGCCGACACCGTACCCGTCACGCCGCTCGCGCCGCTGCCCCAAGTGGCCGCACCCACGTCGCCGTTCCAGTAGCTACTCGCCACCACATAATTGCCGTTGGTGAGCGCGGTAATGCCGTTGGATCCCACATAGTCGCCCGCCGTCGCACCCACCAGACTATTGGCCGCCGACACCGCACCGGTCACGCCACTCGTGCCACTGCCCCAAGTGGCTGCGCCCATGCCGCCGTTCCAGTAGCTGCTCGCCACCACGTAGTTGCCGTTGGTGAGTTTGGTAATGCCACCGTTACCAACATAGTCGCCGACCGTTGTGCCCACTAGACTATTGGCCGAAGATACTGCGCCGGTTGCTCCACTCGCGCCATCGCCCCACGTCGCCGCGCCTATGCCGCCATCCCAGTAGCTGCTCGCCACCACGTAGTTGCCGTTGGTGAGTTTGGCGATACCGCCGCTACCCACATAATCACCGACCGTCGTACCCACCAGACTATTTGCCGCCGACACCACGCCGGTCACGCCACTCGTACCACTGCCCCAGGTAGCCGCACCCAGGGTGCCGTTCCAGTAGCTGCTCGCCACCACATAGTTACCGTTGGTGAGCGCGGCGACACCATCGTTAGCCACATGGTCACCCACCATCGCGCCTACCAAACTGTTGGCCGCCGATACCGTACCCGTTGCCCCGCTCGCGCCATCACCCCAGGTCGCCGCACCCATGCCGCCGTTCCAGTAGCTGCTCGCCACCACGTAATTGCCGTTGTTGAGTGTGGTGATGCCGCCGCTACCCACGGCATCGCCCGCCGCCGCTCCCGTCAAACTGTTGGCCGCCGACACTGCGCCCGTCACGCCGCTCGCACCGTTGCCCCAAGTCACCGCGCCGCGATTGTCGTTCCAGTTGACACTCCGTACCAGATAGTTGCCGTTGGCGAGCGCGCTCACGCCGCCGCTACTGACTGCGTCAGTCGTCAACGTGCCCACCAGACTGTTGCCCGCCGTCACAGCGCCCGTCACGCCGCTGGCGCCGCTGCCCCAGGTTGCCGCACCCACGCCGCCGCTCCAATTGGGACTTGTCACCACGTAGTTGCCATTGGTCAGAGCAGCGACCCCGCCGCTACCTACCATGTCGCCCATCGATGTACCGTTGAGCGCCGCAACCAGCGCTCCGCTTGCGGTATCAAAAAGATAGACCGCGCCTGCATTCGTGGCGGCAAGCGAATCCGCCGGAACAGCAACGACCACCTTGCCGCTGCCGGTGAAAACACCACTCACCGTGCTGCCAAGCGGCGTCACGTTTGCACCGAACGCATTCCCCGCTGTCGCGTGCGGATCAACCAGCGAAAATGCGGCCGGCCCGCCCGCGTTGTCGATGATGATGTTGGCCGGATCCAGCAATAGCGTGCCGCCCGCCCCGGCGTTCGCACTGCCGGCGAAGGTAAGGGTGCCATGGCTGGATATCTCGATGGCGCCGCCGCCCAACGCGCTTGCCGTGCCGTAATACCCCGTGGTTTCGTCCGACCAAACCACCACCGTGCCCTGCCCACCGTCGGCCTTGATGCGCGTGGCGCCGTTGATGTAGGTGTTGCGGGCGTTGCGCACCGCCAGATTCGCGCCACGGAAGTCTCCGCCAATGCGAATTGCGCCGCCCCGATCAACACCTGATGCGTCCAGCGTCGCGGCCCCAAGCACAACGTTCTGACCCAGTACATCAATACTGCCGCCACTTTGCCCGCGCGCATCCAGCGTTGCGGAACTGAACAATGTATTGGCGCTGTCGAGCCGAATGCCGCCACCCGATCCCGTACCACGGGCATCCAGCCGCGCGTCCGCTGTCTGCACAATGCCCTCGGTGGCACTGTAGTCAATGCGGCCGCCGACGCCTGCGTGGCCGCGTACATCGGCGGTACCCGCATCAACGATGGCGCGCGCATTCAGCACAACGCTCCCGCCTTGCGCGCCCGACACATCGAGCGTCCCCGTCTGCGCGATAAAATCGCCTTCAAGCCGGATCGAACCGCCCGCGG
>VFLF01000150.1 GCA_009885185.1 Nitrosomonadales bacterium
AAGAACATCGGTTTCGATCCGGTGAAGGATCTCGCGCCGGTGACGCTGGTGGCGTCGCAGCCGAACATTCTTGTGGTGCATCCGGCGGTGCCGGCAAAATCGGCGCAAGAATTTATCGTTTATGCCAAGGCGCAGGCAGGCAAATTGAATTACGCCTCGTCGGGCAGCGGCGCTGCCGCGCATCTGGCGGGGGAGTTGTTCAAAACTATGACCGGCGTGCGCATGACGCATGTGCCGTATAAAGGCGGCGCGCCGGCACTGATCGACGTGCTGGCCGGACAATGCCAGTTGATGTTTGCCACGGCGTTGGCGGTGCAGCCGTATCTGCAATCCCAACGCCTGCGGCCGCTGGCGGTAACCACGGCAAAGCGCATGCCTACGCTGCCGGATTTGCCGACCATCGCGGAATCCGGCGTGCCGGGATTTGAAGCGACCACCTGGCATGGCGTAGTTGCGCCGGGCGGCACGCCGCCGGCGGTTATCGCCAGACTGCATAGTGAAATCAGCAAGGTATTGCAAATGCCGGATGTCAGCTCGCGCATCAGCGCGCAGGGCGCAGAGATCATCAGCGGCGCGCCGGCGATGTTTGCGGCTTATATTCAAAGTGAAATTCCCAAATGGGCGAAAGTGATTAAAGATTCCGGCGCGAGGGCAGACTGAAATGGCGAATGTAAAAGTATTGGGCGCGGGGCCGGTCAAACGCGGCGTGACGCTGGTCGCGGCGGATTTTGAAAAGCAGACCGGTCACAAGATCACAGTTGAATTCACCGGTGCGCCGGGCGTGAAGGATCGCATACTCGCGGGCGAGGCGGTGGATGTCATCGTGGTCCCGCGCGGCACCATGAATGATTTTGAGAAGGCGGGTAAAACGCTGGCCAACGCGCGCGGCTTGCTTGGGCGTTCACGCATCGGCATGGTAGTAAAGCGGGGTGCGACGCTGCCCGATATGAGTACGGTGGATGCGTTCAAACAGGCGATGCTGAACGCCGATGAGATCGTATGCAACGTCGCCAACAGCGGCAACTACGTGGTGGAGTTTCTGGGCAAGCTCGGCATCGGCGAAGCGACCAAAGGCAAGGTGCTGCAACTCGGCGATTCGGTGAAGGTGATGGATCATGTGGCCGCATCGCCGCGCAACGCGGTGGGCTCCGGGCAACTGGCGGAGATCAGCGAACTTGCCGACAAGGGCGTGGCGATCGTGCTTGCGGCGGCGCTGCCTGATGCGATACAAAGTGAGACTTCCTACGAGGCTGCTGTGGCGAGCGCGAGTGGTTCGCGGGAGGCTGCGGCTGAGTTTGTGCGCTTGTTGGCGTCGGAGGCGGGGAGAAAGCTGCTGGCATCGACGGGAATTGATTGATTTTTTTCAAAGGAGCAACCATGTATAAATGTCTGACCCTGATGGCCGCTACACTCACGTTGAACGTAGCCTCACATGCCGCCGAAATTAAAGTACTCAGCGCCGGTGCGGTCGAGCCCGGCATCGAAGCCTTCGCGCATCAATTGAAGCGCGACACCGGGCATGATCTGAAAATTTTGTTCAACACCGCGCCGCAGATTGCCAAGCGGCTGGCGGCGGGCGAGGTGTACGACATTTTGATTTCGCCGCCGGGGGCGGTGGATCAGGCGCTCAAGGACGGCAAGGTCGTGGCCGAGGGCCGCGTGCGCGTCGGGCGCGTGGGCGGGGGCGTGCATGTGCGCACCAACGCGGCGTCGCCCAACATCGCCACCGCCGAGGCGCTGAAGCAGGCGGTGCTGGCGGCGGAATCGGTGGTGTACAACACCGCGTCCACCGGGCTTTATCTCGACAAGCTGTTCGGCGAGATGGGCATTCTCGAGCAGATCAAGCCCAAGAGCACGCGCTACGCCAATGGCGCATCGGTGCTGGAGCATGTGATCAAAGGCAAGGGCAATGAGATCGGCTTTGGCGCGATCACCGAAATCCGCATGTATGAGCCGAAGGGATTGAAATATGTCGGCCCGCTGCCGGCCGAGGTGCAGAACTACACGAATTACGATGCAGTGGTGATGGTCGGCGCGACAGCGGTCGATGCCGCGCGCGCGGTGTTGAAGATCATGGCGGCGCCCGCGTCCAAAGCGATCTTCGTCAAAGCGGGTGTTGAATAGCGATGGCGGGCACGCTGAAGGTATTGTCGGCGGGTGCGGTCAAAAGCGGCGTGGCGCAATTGTGCGCGGCGTATGAGCGGTCGTCCGGCTGCAAGGTGGCGGTTGAATTCACCCAGGTACCGAAAATGAAAAAGCGCATCGCTGCGGGCGAGATAGCAGATGTGCTGATAGCGACCGGCGGCGCGATGGATGAGTTTGCCGCCGCCGGGAAAGTGGTGGCGTCTACGCGCGCGCTGCTGGGTCGCTCGCGTGTGGGGGTGGTGGTGCATCAAGATGCGCCCGCGCCGGATGTGTCGGATACCGAGGCGTTCAAGCGCGCATTGTTGGCGGTGACAGCGGTGGTGCATAACGATGCGTCGAGCGGCATTTACATTGCGGCACTGATCGACAAGCTGGGGTTGCGCGCCGCGCTTGGTGACAGAATCGTGGTGGTCAACAGTGGTTCCGCCATTATCGCCACCGTGGCGGAGCGCGGGCCGGGCGCTATCGGGATGGGACAAATTTCCGAAATCCGGGTGATGATCGATAAAGGCGTTGCCGCGAAGTTCGTCGCGCCGCTGCCGGATGCGATCCAGAATGTGTCGACGTACTACGCTGCGGCGGCTGCGGGCAGTGCTGCGCCGGATGGGGCGGCTGCGTTGGTGCGTGAACTCACGTCCGATGCGGCGAAGAAAGTTTTCGCGGCGACCGGCATCGATTAATGCGCTGTTGATTCGATGAAGATACTGATTACTGGCGGCGCCGGATTTCTCGGTCAGCGCCTCGCGATTGAGTTACTAAAAAATAAACAAAAACAAATAGTTACGGAGTTGGTGCTGGCGGACATCGCGCCGCTGCGGGATGCTGCTTTGTTGGCTGACGCACGTGTACGCAGCGTTACCGGCGTGTTGCAACATCTGCTCGATGGCGACCTGATGCAAGGCGTTGATGGCGTGTTTCACCTCGCGGCAGCAGTCAGCGGCGAGTGCGAAGCGGATATTGACGTGGGCTTGCGCGCGAATCTCGACACCACGCGCGCGCTGCTGGATGCGTGCCGCGCGTTAACGCAAACGCCGAAACTGGTGTTTGCAAGTTCGCTCGCGGTGTACGGGGGCGACATGCCAGACGTCATCGCCGACAACACGCTGCCGATGCCGCAAAATTCCTACGGCACGCAAAAATTCATCTGTGAACAATTGATCGCCGATTACACGCGCAAGGGTTACCTCGATGGGCGCAGCGTGCGTCTGCCGACGGTAACGGTGCGCCCCGGCAAGCCGAACAAGGCAGCGTCGGGATTCATGAGTGGCATCATTCGCGAGCCGCTGGCGGGCGTGGAAGCGGCGTGTCCGGTCGATCTGCAAACGGGCGTGTGGATTACGTCGCCGCGTTATGCGGTGGCGGGCCTGATCGCCGCGTTCGATACACCGAGTGAACAGTGGGGTGGTAGAACGGCCATGAACCTGCCGGGCTTGTCGGTGCGCGTGGCGGAAATGATCGCCGCGCTGGAACGCCGCGCGGGAGCCGAGGTTGCCGCGCGCGTGTGCGTGCAAAAAGATGAAGCGATTTCAGCCATCGTCGGCAGCTGGCCGTGGCGGTTTGATACCGTGCGCGCACGCGGGCTGGGATTAAGCGGGCCGCCATCGATGGATGCCATCTTGGCCGAATATATCGCGGATTATCCGCAGGCCGTTAAGTAGCGTTTCGTCACGCCGCGCAGGCGTGGCAGTGGCTTGTCCAATGATTGCAAATATGCAATCATATGTGGCATGCAAGTGGTAATCGATACAGATGTATTTGTTGCGGCGCTGTTGGGAACCGGCGCTGCGAACGCGGTGGTGGCGGCGTGCCTGGACGGGCGGTTGCATCCCCTGATGGGCGCGGCCTTATTCGCCGAGTATGAGGATGTGGTTGGGCGCGAAAAACTCTTTTCGGCGGCAAGACTGTCGCGACAAGAGCGCGATGCGGTTTTCGATATTTTTATCAGCGTCTGTAGTTGGACGCAGATTTATTATGGATGGCGGCCTAACCTCGCGGATGAATCCGATAATCATCTGATTGAGCTGGCGGTGGCGGGTGGCGCCGACGCGATTGTGACGCGAAATGTGCGTGATTTACAGAAGGCGGAGTTACGATTTCCTGGCTTGACCGTGATGACGCCGATGCAATGTCTAAGTCAACTGAGGAGTCTCTAATGGCAGCCTTGATTATTCGCTTGCCGGATGCAAAACGCGACCGGTTAAAATTGCTGGCGCGCTCGCGCAAGCTCAGTGTGACCAAGCTGATTGAGGAAATGACTACGGCGGCATTGGCGGAATTCGACGCGCAAACGCGATTTGAATTGCGCGCCGCGCGCGGGGCGGGCAGAGTGAAACGAGGGCTTGCGTTACTTGCCAAGGCGCGTGGCGCCAAGGTATCGCCGAAGGCGCGAGCGAATTGATTTCGCCCGCCAAGGACGGTAACGCGTTACAAATCCTTGAGGCTCAAGCCCTTAACCTGCTTTTCCACCTGTAAATACTCGCGCGCCATCATCGCCTTGAATTCATCCGGCGACGCGGGCGGCACGGGCTCTGCGCCGTCGGCGGTGAGGCGTTTGATCATCGCCGGCGTATTCAGCCCGGAGCTGATGGCCTGATTTAACGCCTGCACCACCGCGCGGGGCGTGCCGGCGGGCGCCACCAGGTTGTAGGCATTCGATGCGCGGAAATCCGCCACGCCGGATTCAGCCACTGTCGGCATATCCGGCAAAAAAGACAAACGCTTGGTGCTGGTGACGGCGATGCCACGCAGCTTGCCGCTGTTGACGTGCGGCAGGGCGGACACCGCGCTGCTGAACATGGTGTGTATCTGCCCGCCGATGATGTCGAGCAGCGCGGGGGCGGCGCCCTTGTACGGCACATGCACCATGCTCGTGCCAGTCATGGTTTTAAAGCGCTCCATGCTCAAATGCCCGGTGGTGCCCACGCCCTGCGAGCCGTAGCTCAGCGCATCGGGTCGCGCCTTGGCGTAGGCGATCATGTCCTTCACCGATTTGATCGGCAGCGATGGGTTGACCACCAGCACGTACCACTGTGCGGTCATCTGCACCACCGGTTCAAACGCGGTGCGCACATCGTATTTGACGCGCTTCATCGCGCCCACCAGCATCAGCGTGTCGGTGCTGTTGAGCAAGGTGTAGCCATCAGGCGCGGCGTTGGCGACGAGATCGGTGGCGAGCACCGTGCCGCCGCCCGGGCGGTTGTCCACCACGAAGGGCTGGCCGAGCTTTTCGTTGACGATCTGGCTCACCATGCGCACCACCACGTCCGGGCCGCCGCCCGGCGAGATGGTGACGATGACGCGGATGGGTTTGGTGGGGTAGGCGGTGGGCGTTGTAGGTCGGGGCTGCCCGTGCGCGAGTGCGGTAGCGCACACAAACGCAGCCGTGACGCCCGCGCGCAGCATGATACTTGCCGTGCTCAGCGCTTGTGTTCCACGATATCAATCCCGCAATACCGATCCATCACGTAAATCAGCCCGCGATCATCGACATCGATATCGTTGGTTTGCGGGCAGTTTCTGCCGCCGCACGGCTCCGGGATAAACCAGCCCACTTCTTCCGGCGCGGAAGGATCGGCCACGTCTACGATGCGCAGCCCGCCTGCGAACCAGGCGCAATACATCATGGTGTCGCCGCCCTTCCAGTTTTCCTGAAACTGGTGCGCGCCAAAGCGGCCCGGCGCGGTGCGGCTCCACGGCGATTCGAGTTCGCTGACTTCAAAAATCGCCAGCGGCTTGATGTCGGCGGGGTTGGTGATGTCGAAGGTCCACAGCGCGCCGTGAGGGCGGCCTTTGCGCTTGGCCATTTCTTCGGCGGTGTGCGCGTGGTCTTCTTCGTCGATGGCGACCGCAATGTCGCGTCCATTGATCTTGCGCGTGAGGCCCATGAAGGTGTGCGACGGCTCGGGGAACGGCGGGTGATAGTTATACGCGCCGATGGTCGTGGGCTTGCGGATATCGGTGACATCGACCATGCGCACGCCGCCGTGCCAGCAGCCCGCATAGAGCGTGTTGCCCACGCGCACCGTGTGATGCAAACGATGCTGGCGTCCCGGCCAGGTGGGCTTTTCGCCGCCCGCGATGTGCTGTCCCGCTATGTGCCAGCGCGAAATTTCTTCGGGCTTGGCGGGGTTTTTCATGTCATAGATGACGAGGATGTTGCCGATGTAGCCCGGCATCTCGGTGGAAATGTAGGCGTAGTTCTCGTCCATGTCGAAACGATGCACGCCGCGCCCGTGCGTACGGTGATGCGTGATGAGCTTGGGTTTGGTTTTGTCAGAGATATCCCACACCTTGAAGCCGCCCTCGTTATAAGGCCGCTTGGCGAGCGCATCCACCTCGGGAATATCGGCGGCGGCGACACCCAGCTTGGCCGCAAGCTCCGCATCGGTGGCGTCGCGGCCAAGCTCCGCACTCAGCCGCGTGCGCAGCTTGGGCAGCTCATCGGCCTTGCGGCCGATGGGCGTCATGTTTTGCTCCATATTGGTAATCATGATGTTGCCCGCCACGCGTGCCTTGTGGCTGTGCGACACCGCGTCGCCCACCGGCATCTGGCATAACACCTTCGGGTTTTTCGGATCGGCGATATTCAGAATGCTGGTGCCTAGTTGTTCTTTATTGGTGATGTGGCCGATGTAGGCGTAATCGCCTTCGACAGTGACCTGCCCCGCGCCTTGCAGATCGAGGTGGCCGATGCGGGTGACGTTGTGGGTTAGCTTGATGGGGGCTTGATCCATGATTTCTCTCTGGTGGGGGATGGAATGAGAGGAAACATTCTACTCCTGCGCGAATGCAGTTAAAGTACGGTGACCATGCTGCGCCTCACCGAAATCAAACTCCCGCTCGACCACACCGAAGATCAATTGCGTGCCGCGATGCTGGCGCGGCTGGGCATCGCCGAAGCTGCGTTGCTGCGATTCAGTGTGTACAGGCGCGCGGTGGATGCGCGCAAACGCTCGGCCATATTTCTGATTTATACGCTGGATGTTGAGGTGGTCGATGAACCGAAGGTTTTAGAAAATAATAATAAAAACAGATACTTAGGTAAATCACCCGATACCGGCTATCACTTTGTGGCGCACGCACCCGAGAAGCTGACCTCGCGTCCGGTGGTGATCGGCACGGGGCCGTGCGGTTTGTTCGCGGGGCTGTTGCTGGCGCAAATGGGATTTCGCCCGATCATTCTGGAGCGCGGCAAAGTGGTCCGCGAGCGCACGCAGGACACTTGGGGCCTGTGGCGCAAATCGGCGCTGAATCCGGAATCGAACGTGCAGTTCGGCGAAGGCGGCGCGGGCACGTTTTCCGACGGCAAGCTCTACAGCCAGATCAAAGACCCGCGTTACCTCGGCCGCAAGGTGCTGACGGAATTCGTCAAGGCCGGCGCGCCGGAAGAAATTTTGTATGTGGCGAAGCCGCACATCGGCACGTTCAGATTGGTGGGCATGGTGGAAGCGATGCGCGCGAACATTGAATCGCTAGGCGGCGAATTTCGTTTTCAGAGCCGGGTCACGGATATCAAGATCGAAGATGGCCACGTGCGCGGTGTGGTGCTGGCCGGCGGCGAACAGATTGCGAGTGACCACGTGGTACTCGCGGTGGGCCACAGTGCGCGCGACACCTTCGCCATGCTGCATCAACGCGGCGTGTATCTGGAAGCAAAACCGTTTTCCATCGGCTTTCGCATCGAGCATCCGCAATCTCTGATCGACCGCGTGCGCTGGGGCAAATTCGCCGGGCACCCGCTGCTGGGCGCCGCCGATTACAAGCTGGTGCATCACGCCGCCAACGGTCGCTCGGTCTACAGCTTTTGCATGTGCCCCGGCGGCACGGTGGTGGCGGCCACGTCGGAGGAAGGGC
>VFLF01000538.1 GCA_009885185.1 Nitrosomonadales bacterium
ATCAGTTCGTCGAGATCGTCCGGTGCCTCCACCAGTTCCGCGCGCGTCAGCGCGGCGGGATGCGGCACAGCGCTCATCGCCCGACCGCGAGCCGCGCAATGTCGGCGGCGCAGGTATCGGCCAGCGCGCGCACCTCATCGCGCGTGCGGCTGCCGAACGGATGCGGGATCACCGCCAACGGCAAATCGGGATGGCCGAGCGCACGCGCCTGCGCCTTGCCCAGACCCAGAAAAGCGTTGGACACCACGGCCATCGCCATGCGCCCGCGTTTGGCGATTTCAACACTGTCGTGGACACTCCACGACGTGCAGGAGCCTCAATCGCCGGAACCAGTAATCACCAGATCGCACTCGCGCGCGAGTTCGTCGAATATTTCTGCGGCCGCCGGCATCGAAGGGCCGCGCTTGGCGCGCTTGACCACGGTCTTCACGCCGTAGCGCGACGTAAGCAACGCCGCGATGTCATCGACCAGCATATTGAAGTTGGGCTTGGCGTTGTCGATGAAACCGACCACCTTACCGTCGAGATTGCCCAGCGCGCGTTGCTGTTGTTTTCCGGTGTTCGGATTGGGGGCTGTGGGGTCATAGACCTGCATGGTGGATTACCTTCAAAGTAAAAAACTGAAAATCGCGTTTAACATTAATAAGGGCGGATAAAAGCGGGATGAAAGCAGTCCCGCCGTCGCCCGGCAATCCGCCCTTATTCTGTTCATTGATGTCCGACTCGCCGCTGACCTTCAGCTCACACGCTTGATGCGCGCGCCGAGTCGCGACAGTTTTTCCTCGATCGCTTCGTAGCCGCGATCAAGGTGATAGATGCGATCCACTATCGTGGTGCCGCGCGCCACCAGCCCCGCGATCACCAGACTGGCGGAAGCGCGCAGGTCGGTTGCCATCACGGTGGCGCCGTCCAGTGCGGCGACACCCCTTACCACCGCGGTATTGCCATCGACTTCGATATCGGCGCCGAGGCGCTGCAATTCCTGCACATGCATAAAGCGGTTCTCGAAAATATCCTCATGCACCACGCCCGTGCCCCCGGCAACGCAGTTCAGCGCAACGAACTGCGCCTGCATGTCCGTGGGAAACGCCGGATACGGCGCGGTGCGCAAGTTCACTGCCTTGAGCCGCCCGCTGGCTTCGACGCTGATCCAGTCGTCGCCGGTTTCAATGGTCGCGCCGGCTTCGCGCAGTTTGTTGAGCACCGCGTCGAGCGTGTTGGGCAGCGCGCCGGTAACACGCACCTTGCCGCCGCTCACCGCCGCCGCCACCAGAAAGGTGCCCGTCTCGATACGGTCAGGCATGACCGTGTGACGCGCGCCGTGCAGCGAACGCACGCCATCAACGGTAATGGTGTCGGTGCCCGCGCCCTTGATATTCGCGCCCATGGCCATGAGGCATACGGCAAGATCCACCACCTCTGGCTCTCGCGCGGCATTCTCGATGATGGTCGTGCCCTCGGCCAGCGCCGCCGCCATCATCAGGTTTTCAGTGCCGGTGACAGTGACCAGATCCATGCAGATACGCGCGCCCTTCAGCCGCGGCGCACGCACAATCATGTAACCGTGATCCATGGTGATGGTGGCGCCCATCGCCTGCAAGCCCTTCAAATGCTGATCCACCGGGCGCAAACCGATGGCGCAGCCGCCCGGCAGCGACACGCGCGCCTCGCCAAAGCGCGCCGTCAGCGGTCCCAACACCAGCACCGAGGCGCGCATGGTTTTCACCATGTCATACGGCGCTTCAGGCGTGTGGATATTGGCCGCGCGCAGTTCGATGCCGAGTTTTTCATCGACCGAGATCGACATGCCCATCTGCCCCAGCAACGACAGCATGGTCGTCACGTCGCGCAGATGCGGCACATTGCCGATGACCAGCGGCTCCGCGGTCAGCAGCCCCGCGCACAAAATCGGTAGCGCGGCATTTTTGGCGCCGGAGATCGCGACTTCGCCGTTGAGCGCTACGCCGCCTTCGATTGCCAGTTTTTCCATCTACTGCTGCCGGCCGGCCCAGTCTTCGGGCGTCAGTGTCTGCATCGACAATGCGTGGATTTCCTCGCGCATGCGGTCGCCCAGCGCCTTGTAGACAATCTGGTGCCGCTGCACGCGTGACTTGTCGCGAAACAGCGGACTGACGATCACGGCCTCGAAGTGCGCGCCGTCGCCCGTCACTTCCAGGTGATCGCACTGCATGCCGTTTTGAATGTACCCTTTAAGCTGGTCAGGTGTAGTCATTAGTGCCTCAATTTATAGCCGGATTTGATTAACCAAAGCGCCAGCAATGATATGCCCGCGAACACCGCCGACACAATGGCCAGGCTGACCCACGGCGACACATCGCCGCGCCCGAAAAAGCCGTAGCGAAAGCCGTCGATCATGTAGAAAATAGGGTTCAGATACGACACTTTTTGCCAGAATGGCGGCAGCGAGTGTATCGAATAAAACACCCCGGCCAGAAAGGTCAGCGGCAAAATGATGAAATTGGTGAATACCGACAACTCATCCACCTTGTCGGAGTGCATGCCGGCGACGATACCCAGCGCGCCCATCACGCCGCTGCCGGCAATCGCGAACATCAGCGCCCACAGAGGATGCGCCAACGGCACCGGCACAAACCACAGCGTCAGAAAAAGCATGGTCGCACCCACGGTAAGTCCGCGCCCCATCGCCGCCAGCAAATACGCCATGAAAAACTCGCGATGCGAAATCGGCGGCAGCAGCACAAATACGATATTGCCCTGCATCTTGGACTGCATCAGGCTCGACGAACTGTTGGCAAACGCGTTTTGCAGCACCGACATCATCGCCAGTCCCGGAATCAGAAACACCGCGTAATCCACGCCGGGAAACACCTCGACATGCCCGCGCAGCGTGTGCGCAAATACCAGCAGATACAGCAAAGCCGTCAGTACCGGCGCCAGAACAGTCTGTACCGCCACTTTCCAGAAGCGCAGCCATTCCTTGAGAAACAGGGTGTAGAAGCCGGTCATTTGTACTTCGTGAACGAGTGAACGGGTGAACGGGTGAACGGGTGAACGGCACCGCAGTGCGGGCGCACCTGTGGCACACGACAAAAATCGCGAGACGATGAAACGCTCTGCATACCGACTATCCACTCGTTCACTCGTTCACCCGTTCACTCGTTCACGAACCTTGCATGATCTGCACAAACACTTCCTCCAGATCCGGCTGCATCACTTCCATTTCCTGCACTTTGATGCCCGCCGTTCTAATCGCCGCCATGATGCCTTCGAGTTCCACGTAGTCGTTCAACGCCAGGCGGCAGCCGCCGTCGGCGTGGGCCACCACCAGCGGCTTTAACGCATCCGGCAGCACGTCGGGGATCAGACGCAGGTCCACGTAGCAGCCGGAGTGTTTACGCAACAAGTTCTGTGTGGTGTCGAGTGCGACCACGCGACCTTGCTTCAACATCGCGATGCGGCCGCACAGCGCTTCGGCTTCTTCGAGGTAATGCGTGGTAAGCACTATCGTGTGGCCGTCTTCGTTCAAGCCGCGGATAAACCGCCACAGGCCCTGCCGCAATTCGACATCAACACCGGCGGTCGGCTCGTCGAGAATAATCACCGGCGGCTTGTGTACCAGCGCCTGCGCCACCAGCACGCGGCGCTTCATGCCACCGGAAAGCCGGCGCATATTGGTGTTGGCCTTGTCGGCAAGATCGAGATGCTCGATCACCTCATCGATCCACGCGTCGTTGTTCTTGATGCCGAAGTAGCCCGACTGAAACGTGAGCGTTTCGCGCACGGTGAAAAACGGATCCATCACCAACTCCTGCGGCACCACGCCGAGTGCGCGGCGCGCGGCGCGGTAGTCGCTCACCACGTCGTGGCCCATCACGCAGGCGCGTCCGCTGGTCGCGCGCGCGAGACCAGCGATGATGCTGATTAACGTGGTTTTGCCCGCGCCGTTGGGGCCGAGCAGGCCGAAGAATTCGCCTTGCGCCACGTCCAGATCAACGCCATCGAGCGCACGCACGCCGCGATATTGCTTGGTGACTTGTTCGACTTGTAGTGCGGGAATCATGGGCGGCGCTTGGCACGCGAGGAGAGCGGGGCGCACGAGGCAAACCAGCGGTTACGCCTCACGGAATGTCACGAAACAGCAAGGAGTTCGGAAACACCGTAGAGCTTGATCAGGCTTTTCAGGTTGTCGGGATAATTGACGTACTCGATGGCGCGCTTGTCGCGTAGCGCGGCGCGGCGCCATTCCAGCAGCAGGCTCACCGCGGTGGAATCCACCTCGGTGACGCCCGCGAGATCAACCGTTATCGCCGGCGCCTTGAGCACGCGGCCGCCTTCTTCCAGCACCGCGTTGACGTTGGCGAGCGTCACCGGCCCGGCCAGCGTGGCGCGCGCGGCGTTCGCGCTGCTCGTGCCATCCAGCGTAATCACTTTTGCGTCACCTGCTGCGCGCTGCGGTTCTTGTTGGCCAGAGAGGTAATCAGTCCGTCGACACCATGCTTTTGTATCTCGGAGTTGAACGTGTTGCGATAATTCTCGATCAGGCTGATGCCCTCGATCTTCATGTTGTAGACCTTCCAGCCGCTATCGGTTTTTCCATGCTGTAATCCACCGCCACGGGCGGGCCGCTGTTTTGCTTAATCAGCGACTGCACGACCACCTCGGTGTCGCCCGTCGCCGCGCGAAGGGGCTTGTACTCCACGGTCTGATTTTTATATTGCGTAAAAGCCGTTGTGTAGGTGCGCACCAGCAGCGTGCGGAATTCGCCCACCATTTTTTTCTGCTGCTCCGGCGTGGCATCACGCCAGTTGCGTCCCATCGCCAGTTGCGTCATGCGCGGAAAACTGAAATGCGGCAGCACCTTCGCTTCGACCAGCTCCAGCACTTTTTTCTGGTTGCCCGACTGGATGTCCTTATCGGCGCGTATCAGCGCGAGCACTTCATCAGTGACCGATTTGGCCAGAGCGTCGGGCGCGATGGTTTGCGCACCGGCGATAGAAAATCCACAAATACTCAATAAAAACAAATACTTAAAAAATTTACCCATATAGCCTCCCAACACAGTCAGATTCATCACGATTATTTCTTGTCGCCGCCTTCGGCGGCCTTACTATACAAAAACTGCCCGATCAATTTCTCGATCACCATCGCCGATTGCGTTTGCTTAATACGGTCGCCGGCAGCCAGATTGGCGGTGTCGCCGCCGCCTTCAAGCCCGATATATTGCTCGCCGAGCAAACCCGACGTGAGGATCGACGCGCTGGTGTCCTTGGGAAATTTATACGCCTTGTCGATATTCATCGACACCGTGGCGACGAATTTTTCGTTATCGAAACGAATGTCGGAAACGCGCCCCACCACCACCCCCGCGCTCTTGATCGGCGCACGCGGCTTGAGTCCACCGATGTTTTCAAAATTGGCCGTCAGCGCATAGGAGTCACCGGCGCTGACGCCGCTCATGTTGCCGACTTTCATCGCCAACACCATCAGCGCGCCGATACCCGCTACCACAAAAAGCCCTACCCAAAGA
>VFLF01000684.1 GCA_009885185.1 Nitrosomonadales bacterium
GCCGTCGCGGTCTTTGACGAACGGCGGCCCCCATGCGCGGGTGTCGTCGCCCTTGCCGGGACGTTCTATTTTGATGACTTCGGCGCCGAGGTCGGCCAGAAGTTGGCCAACCCACGGGCCGGCGAGGATGCGGCTCATGTCGAGGACGCGGATGCCCGCGAGCGGGCCGGATCGTTGTGTCATGTTGGAAGATTATCGATGGCAAAAATTGGTTGCTACTCCGACCGTCATTCTGGCGAACGCCAGAATCCAGAGCGTTATCTGATCTGAAAGATCTGATTTCAGATGCTGCGCATGTTTGAACGAACTGGATTCTGGCTTGCGCCAGAATGACAGTGTTGGTGTTTGGGGCTTTACTTGCGTATCTTTATCTCGCGGCTGATCGCCTTGGTGGTGCCGCCCCACGTCGGCAGGTATGCGGCCTTGCGCCCGACGCCGCCGGCGACGACGATCATCAGGTCATCAGCCTTCTCGGCAACGCGAATGCCATTTGCAGTAGGATCGGACGCCGCCGCCATGCGATGCTTGCGCGGCGCGGGCGCGAGTTTTTCGACCGGGAACACGGCCTGTTCCCAGATCAACTGTTTGGCTTGTTGTTTGCTGAAACCGTCGCGGTGAAACATTGCCGCCCACTCCGGTGGAAACAAACACAGCGGCTCGCCGCCGCCGAGCAGGCCCGCGCCGCCGGAGATGCCGGCCATCAGCATCGATTGCGCGAAGGTTTGCGCGAGGCCGGCGACTTCCTGACTGTCGGAGTCGTTGACTTCGCCGGTGCCGGAAATGCCGACGGCGGTGACCACGCTTGCGGCAGGCGCGAAACCGCGCTCCACGTGCAGCGGTGACCACGGGCTTTCTTCGACATTCTCGGCGAAGCAGCATGCGTATTTGGCGGGCTGGCCGAGGGTGGCCATATCGACTTCGCCCGGAATCGCGCCGCCGATGTTTTGCAGTATCAGGGTCATCGCGCGGCCGATGGTGGCGTTGGCGCGATGGCCTCCGCCGAGTGCGTTGTTCTTCGCATTCAAACCGATTTTTTCAACAATGGGGCCGTTAACGATATAAATCGGCGCGGCGGAACCGGTGGTGGTGGCGATGCCTACCAGATTAAAACTCATGTCGGACAGTGCATCGACGGCGGCTACCAGCACCGGCATGTATTCCGGTTTGCAGCCGGCCATCACCGCGCAGATGGCCACATCATTCGCGGTGACGGTTTCAAAACCGGGCGGCAGCATGGAAATTTCTTCGTCGGCGGCGTAGCCGTTCGCCGCCAGCATCGACGCGACGCGCTCCATCGTTGGCGGTACCAGCGGCAGCCCGTCGCTTAGGTAAGCAGCGGCGAGTTCCGCCTGCACGCGCTCATAATCGGCGTCGTGCGTGCCGGGCCATATTTTCATATCTTCGTACCTATTTGTTTTTATTGGTAAATTTGTGCATCTCAGTATGGTCGGATAAAAAGCCGAGCTTCTTCTCCATGTCATCCCAGATGTCAGCGGTGGGCTTGGCGAGGATGGTCGAGGTGCCCATTGCCTGCGCGATGTCGAGCGCGGTGCGCACGTCCTTGGCCATCAGTCCGGTGGAAAAGCCGGCGTTATAGGTGCCGGAAATCATGAACTGTTTGCACTTGCGTTGCGTGGTGCCGTTGTAGCCGCTGGAGGTGTTGATGATATCGACGGCGACATTCGGATCGATGCCGAAGGCCTCGCCCGCATGCATGGCTTCACACGCGGCGATCATGCCGGCGGCGGAGACGTAGTTGTTCAACGCCTTGATGGCGTGGCCCGCGCCCAGTGGCCCGGCGTAATAAATCTGATTGCCCATTTTCTCGAGCAGCGGTTTCACGCGCTCGAATATCGATTTATCGCCGCCGACCATGATGGAGAGCGTGGCGGCAATCGCGCCCTTCACGCCGTTAGACACTGGCGCGTCGATGAACTGAAAACCTTTTTTCGTGAGCAGCGCGCCGAGTTCGCGCGTGCCCATTGGCGAGCTGGAGCTCATGTCGATAATGAGGCTGCCGGGTTTCAGGGTTTCGGTGATGCAGTTTTTGCCGCTGTCGTTGTCGCCGAGCAGTGCTTTGCGCACCAGCTTGCCGTCGGGCAGCATAGTGATAACCGTGTCGCTCTTACCCGCCATGTCAGCGAGGCTCGATGCGATTTCGCATTCGTGGGTGGCGGCGACGGCCTGCGCTTTTTTGGTGTCGATATCAAACAGCACCAGCTTGTGGCCGGCCTTGATGAGGTTGGTGGACATGGGCGTGCCCATGGCGCCGATGCCGGCGAAACCGATTTTTCCGAGGGAAGTAGTCATGCTTGGCCTTTGCAATAAAAAGTCAAAAACTTATTAACCACAGATAAACACAGATGAACACAGATAAAACCAGTATGGGGGTTATCTGTGTTTATCTGTGGTTAAACGGGGTTGCAGTTTACAGTCCTACCGGCAATTCAACACCCAGCCCTCGCGCCTTGGCGAGTTCGAGCGCCTTTGCCGCCGCGTATAAATCCTGGATGCCCATGCCGTGCGATTCGTAGAGCGTGATTTGCGCGGGCGAGGTGCGCCCGGGCGTCTTTGCCGCGAAGACATCGCCGATTTCGGTGAGGTATTCCCACTGGATTACGCCTTTTTCCGCCGACGCCACCAGGTCGCCGCATTCCTTTTGCGCGGTGCCGCGCGAATCCACCGTGATGAGATCGCAGCGTTTGACCGTAGCGTCATCGATCTCGGCGCGTGACAGCGCGTTGGAACCTGCCGCGTTGATATGCACGCCCGGCATCAGCCATTCGCCCTTGATGGTGGGCGTGGCGGATTTGGTGATGACGTTCAGGATGTGCGCGCCGCTTACCGCGGCTTCGGCGCTGGCTGCGGGCACTACGGGTACGCCAAGTTTCTCGCTCATCTTTTTGCAATAGACTTCGAGCTTGTCGCGCGTGCGCGAGAAAATACGCGCCTCCTTGATTTTTCGCACAGCACACACCGCTTCCAGCTGGCCGATGGATTGGTAGCCGCTGCCGATCTGGCCGACGATGGAGGCATCGGCGTTCGCCAGATACTTCGTCGCCGCGCCGCTGGCGGCACCCGTGCGCACCATGCTCATCCAGATCGCCTCGACCATGGCGACCAATTTTCCGGTCTCGATGCTGATCAGATTGACGTAAAAACTTTTTCCCGTGGGACGCGTGTAATAAAACTTGAAGCCGGTGTAGCCAATGGCCTTGGACGACGCCTGCAACACATGCTGCGTGCCTTCGGGCGTGTAGATGCGCTGGCGCGGAATATCAATTGCGTTGTGCAGCGCGCGATCTTTCAGGGAGCGCTCGGCGCAATCGAGCAGGATTTCCATGTTCAGCACTTGCTGAACATCTTTTTCAGTCAGGTAATGGATCATTTTTTAAAGCCTTTTTTTGCCACAGAGGGCACAGAGATCACAGAGAGATTCGCTTGATTCCGTTGCGCAGTTGAGAAGCGCCAAAGTTAATCAGTAGTGCCCGCTTGAAGCCCGTGGCCTTGAGATACGACAGCACTTGGGCAGACGCAACATCCGGTAGCTGCCGCAGCGATTTTATCTCGATGATGACCTCGCTGTAGGCAATGATGTCCATGCGCTGCCCGTGGATTGAACGCCCTTTGTAAATGACCGCAACCGCGACCTGACGTTCGTAGGGTATTTGCTACAACTCAAATTCGTGACAAAGCGCTTCTTCGTAAATGGATTCCAGTAGTCCTGGTCCAAGCGCACGATGCACCTCTATCGCCGCGCCAATAATACGCTCGGTCAGATCGTCGCCCATCAGTCTCTCTGTGAACTCTGTGTTCTCTGTGGCTATTTTTGGTTTTTCAAAGCTTCCGCCGTGATCGACGACAGCGACGCGCGCGGCGAGATCGCATCGGGGTCGATGCGCACTTCGATCAGAGCCGCCGTTTTCGCGTTCCAGCAACGCTCGAACGCGGCCTCGAAATCCTTGGTGGCCTCGACGATTTCGCCATGCAGGCCATAGGCACGCGCCAACGCTGCAAAGTCGGGGTTTTTCAACATGGTGCCGGACACGCGTGTCGGGAAGTGCCGTTCCTGATGCATGCGAATGGTGCCGTACATGCCGTTGTTGACGACGATGAAAATCACCTTCGCGTCGTATTGCGCGGCGGTGGCGAGTTCCTGCCCGGTCATCAGAAAATCGCCGTCGCCGGCGAACGACAGCACCGGGCGCTTCGGGTGCACGATGGCGGCGCCCACGCCGGAGGGTACGCCGTAGCCCATGGCGCCGCTGGTGGGCGCGAGCTGCGTGCGAAAGCCGCCGTAGCGGTAAAAGCGATGCACCCACAGCGAAAAATTGCCCGCGCCGTTGGTGATAATGGTTTCCGGCGGCAGACGCTTGTTGAGCCAACTGACGATTTCGCTCATGTTGACCTTGCCCGGCACTTTCACCGGTTTTTGCCAGGCATCGAGATCGGCGCGCGCGCCGCGGGTCCATTCGCTCCATGCGGGTTTCAACGGCGGCAGCTTGCGCGCGGCGGCGGCGAATTCCGGCATGCCGGCGTTAATCAGCAAGTCGGCCTGATACACGCGGCCCAGTTCCTCTGCGCCCGGATAGATATGCACGAACGGCTGTTTGGGCCGCGGTATATCGATCAAGGTGTAATTCACCGTGCTCCACTCGCCCAGGCGCGAGCCGATGGCGATCAATAGATCGCTCTCGGTGATGCGTTTGGCAAGCGCGGGATTTAGCCCCACCGCCACATCGCCGACGTAATGAGCGTCGCGGTTGTCGATCATGTCTTGTGCGCGATACGAACACGCCACCGGTAGATCGAATGCCGTGGCAAAGGCGAGAAAATCGTCACAGCCTTTTTTGCTCCAGCCCGCGCCGCCTAAAATAACCATCGGCTTTTTTGCCTTGGCGAGCATCTCGCGCAGCCGGTGCATATCGGCCTCGCCCGGGTGCGCGGCCACGCGCTGGTAGGGCAAGAGCGCTTTGTTGTCCGCGAGCTCATCCTGCATGTCTTCGGGCAGCGCCAGCACCACCGGACCGGGACGGCCGGACGTGGCGATATGAAAGGCGTGGCTCACCATTTCCTGCACCCGGTCGGCGCGGTCGATGCTCGCCACCCATTTCGACATTTGCCCGAACATGCGGCGGTAATCGACTTCCTGAAATGATTCGCGCTCGGCGTACTGGCTGTGTATCTGGCCGATGAACAAGATCATCGGCGTCGAATCCTGATGCGCGGTGTGCAGCCCGACGGCGGCGTTGGAAGCGCCCGGTCCGCGCGTGACGAAGCAGATGCCGGGACGCCCGGTGAGTTTGCCGTAGGCGTCCGCCATGTTGGCCGCTCCCCCTTCCTGGCGACAGATCACGAATTTGAATTTGTCTTCAACGTCGTGTAGCGCGTCGAGCACCGACAGATACGATTCGCCGGGCACGCCAAAGCCGATGTCGGCGCCGTGCAGGAGCAGTGAGTCGACGAGTAGTTGCGCGCCGGTACGGCTGCGGGGTTTTGCGCTGGGGGGCATGCTTCCTCCGGGAGGGTGCAAATGGAAACCGCGCAGGGAGCGCGGGCACGAAAGGTTATCACATGCACGCGGTGGCGGCGTCAGCCGCGCTTGGCGATGTCGCCCACCAGTGCGGCCAGTTCAATACCGTGGACAAGGCTGATGGGTTTGCCCGCTGCTGACTCCCGCGCCTTGGCGGTAAATCCTCCCGCGCTGATACAGATGGCGTTGTGGGCATCCTCGCCGGCGATGGCTTTGGCGAGGTCTTCCACGGGACCCGCGCCGAGTTGATTCACTTTCCAGCGGCGGCATTGCAGCAACGTGAGTCGGCCTTGGCGTGCAAGGGTGAAATCGAAGGCGGACTTGTTCACAGGTACCACCTCATAACCCTGGCGGCGGTACGCATCGGCGATCAGCGCGCCGAAGGGCTCCCAAGACATTTCGCGCAGCGCTTTTAGTCGTTCTTCGGCTTTCGTGGGAGAAAGCATGCGCATCTGGCGGTAGCCCACGTAGATGGCGATGGCCACAAACGGCAGCGCCACAAACGGCGCCACCGGCGGAAAAGCCAGTTGCGCGATGCCGAACAGACCCGCGCCAACCAGCGCGGAAATCCACCAGGGCTGTCCAAGCAGGACATTAAACAATGAGCGCGATTCAGCCATGGGTTAATGACTTCGCAATCTGCGAAGACATCACAGAAGGGATGTAAAAAAGTTATTTAAAAACATATACTTATATTTTATGGCGAGGCGTGTGACTGCAAATTGCGGGAACGACGAAGGTGGTGATCCTCGCGAAGTGCCTATTGTACGGTTTAGGCTTCGCATCGCGCCAGCGCTCTCGTCGATGAAATTTCTGTTGTGGCCATCTGTCGTTGGCGCTGGCGACAGGCATCGCATTGATTTCTCGAAGCACAGACGTGCAAACGGCGCATGAGTGCATGCGCCGTTTGCTCTTTGGCTTAGGGGTTTTTTAAGCTCGCGGTTCACCTCGCGCATTGACGGTGACTGTGGGTCCCGGAGGGAAGGTTGTCTGCATGCGATGTTCCTGTCCTCTAAAAACGTAGGTCACATCCCAGAACTCCGGCCGCTGGCTGGGTACCGAAGCGCAACGTTGCACATCTTGTGTTACCACTTGCTGTCCGCCGCGGCCGACGTTTGCACCGATCGCGGCCCCTGCTACAGCGCCGCCGGCGGTGGCGATGTCCTTACCACTTCCGCCGCCGACTTGGTGGCCGAGAACGCCGCCAATGATGGCGCCGACAACTGCCCCGGGAACATTAGCACCGCTGCGTTCCTGCACTGCTTGTTCACGCTCAATCCAGCAGCGCTGTTCAGGTGGTCCCACCACCGCGCGTACGGAAGTGACATTTGCCTGGAACAGCTGCTCATTTTGGCGCCGGCGGTTATCGTACGCTCCGACAGGGGCGGGGGCATTGCGGTTGTCCTCGATGCGGGTGTTCCGGCTCACTGTGCGTGCAGAGGATACGCGGTCGTTAAGGCCCATCGCGGCCAGCGACGGATAGCGTCCTGGACGCAGCACCACGCAGCGACCGGCGAAACGCATGTCTTCGCAAACTTCCCACCGGTCGCCCAGAACTACCGCCGACGATGCTCTATCATTAAAGCCATAGCGCTGGAAATTGCGGACCTCTTGGGTCGCGGTGAAATGCCGGCCCCGAAAGCCTTCTTCTTCGTAACGTGGACGTGCTGAACGTGACCGATTCCGGACCGTTGCTGTACGTGAGTCTTTCCAACGGCATGTACACGGTACTCGCAACTTATCAAGGCGTGGTTCGCAGCAAGATCGTCAACGTAAGCGCCCGTACGCCGGACGTGGTCTTAACCTGGCCGGGGCAGGCACAGTAGTTTGTCTGCATTGCCATGGTGAACGCACTGAAACGACTATCGAAAAGTTGAATATGACACGCAAACATGATCTCAAAAGACATTTGGTTTTGGCGGCACTGTTGGGTGTGGTTATCGCTTTGACCAAATTGAGTGGTTGCGATAATCGCACGTCGTCGGGTGAGACCGTCGGTCAGAAGGTGGGGCAAACGGTGGATAAGGCGATCGACAAAACCAACGCGACGCTGGACAAAGCCGGGAACAAGATCAACGACGTTGCTCGCACGACCGAGGAAGTCCTTAAAGCCACGGCAGGCGGTGTACAGGAGAAAGCGCAGCAGGTTGGAGCGATTGTCGATGATTCTGCAATTACGGCTTCCATCAAGACTGATCTGCTGAAGGATCCGGGGCTGAGTGCAGTCAGAATTGATGTGAATACTTTCAAGGGAGAGGTGACATTGAAAAGCGAAGCAGGTAGTGAAGCCGCGCGCGAGCGTGCCGGTCGCATTGCCATGGCTATTGCCGGTGTGGTGAAAGTCAACAATTTAATCATTATCAAGGTTGAGAGCGTCAATGGGGGACCGCTATCCCGGTCAATTTAACAACGAGGAGGTATCGCAATGAATATGAAATCCAAACTGTTGGGTATGGCGGCAACGATGGTGATGACGGCCAGCGCGGCTTTTTGCAGCTAATGTGGGTGTATCGATCAGCGTGGGCGAGCCGGGCTTTTATGGCCGCCTGGATATCGGCGACTTTCCGCAACCGCAGCTTGTTTTACCCAGGCCGGTCATCATTCATCAACCCGTGGGGGTTGTATATGCCCCGATCTATTTGCGCGTGCCCGCAGCTCATGCCGCAGACTGGCGGCATTATTGCCGTCAGTATGGTGCGTGCAGTCACCCGGTCTATTTTGTGCAGGATCGATGGTATAGCGAGGTGTACGTGCCGCGTTATCGTGAGCGCCATCACCCGGGCAAAGGGTATGCTAAAGGGCATGATAAAGGGCACGGGAAGGGCCGAGATAGAGACTGATAATACGGATCGTTTTGCGCCACAAGGTGATGCGGCTGTTTACAAGGTTATGGCGCGATAATTCACGAACAGGGTGGCGGGTGCCGCGAGGCAGTAAAGGGGAATATGAAGAAACACCGGACTTCCCGCATGACAATTACCCGAGGGTATGCAACTGGCGTCACCGCGTCGTCGTTACCCGCCATGCGCTCAACCATGCGTGGGCGGCTGGACGCGGTTGCGCAGGCGTTACGCGCAGAAGCCGCCGCCTCGCGATTGCCGGTTGCGATCGCGGCGTGGATTTTGGCTTTGGTCGCGCTGATCGGATTTCTGCATTGGGCGGGCGGGTTGCTGGTGTCGCTGTTGCTGGGGATTATTCTTACCTACACACTGGCGCCGTTTGTGAACTGGCTGGAGACGAAACGTATTCATCGCGCGATCGGTGCGACACTGGTCGTATCGTTGCTGCTGGGCGGCGTGGGATGGATAGGCGTTGCGTTGAGCGGCGAGGTGCAGGCAATAGCCAATCAACTGCCGGATGTGGCGCGAAAGCTGCGGGTCAAGATCACCAAGGCCAGCGCAGGCGACGGCAATGTATTACGCAAGGTACAGGACGCGGCGACTGAGCTGGACAAGGCCGCCAGCGAAAGCACGGCACCCAAAGGCGCCAAGCCTGCGCCAGTGCCTGTCGTTGTGACGCCAGCGCCGGTAAGTGCAACGCTGAAATCCTGGTTGAGTTCCAATATTAATTCCTTTCTGCACGGTACTGCGCAAGCGTTGATTGTTGTGATGCTGGCCTACTCTTTGTTAGTCGCAGGTCCATTATTCCGTCGCAAATTGATGGCGATAGTCGGACCGAGTCTGTCAGACCGCAAGGACGCGTTGCGTACGCTGGATGAAATTCAGTACCAGATGCAAGTCTATTTTCTCGGGCTGACGGTATCAAACGCACTGATCGGGCTGGCTATCTGGGGTGTATTTTTTGCCATGGGAGTAGAAAACCCTGGCTTCTGGGGCGTGGCAGCCGCCTTGCTCCATTTTATTCCGTATGCAGGCACTGTAATTCTGGTGCTTGCAAGCGGGCTAGCCATGTTTTTGCAGACTGGCGCCTATAATGAGGCACTGCTGGTAGCGGCAGCTGCACTTGCAGTAAACGCCGCGATCGGCGTTGGTGTGTTGACGTGGATGCAGGCCCGCGTCTATCGCGTCAGTGCTACGGTGCTGTTTCTGAGCTTGTTGTTTTTTGGCTGGCTTTGGGGCGCCTGGGGCGTATTGCTGGCCGCGCCATTGGTGGGGGTGGCCAAGGTGATCTGCGACCGCGTGCCAGCACTGCAACGATTCGGTGTTCTGCTGGCGCCTTGACTGACGGTGCCCGTAATGGAGCGGGCGTGCGGTAGTCTTTTTTTGTCGCTCGCCTGAGGCGCGCGAACGGTTACGAGGGGCAGGAGCGATTGGTTCGCCAGCGTGGAATCCAATATACTTCGCTTCCACTTCCTTAATTTTGGTGCCGTTGTTTCATGTCCACAGTTGCACCCATGCCGCTTAACGGCATTAAAGTCCTCGAGCTTGGCACATTGATTGCGGGGCCATTTTGCGCGCGCATGCTGGCCGAGTTCGGAGCGGAGGTGATCAAGATAGAGTCACCCGAGGGCGGCGATCAGTTGCGGCAGTGGCGCAAGATGTATCAGGGCACCTCGCTGTGGTGGTATGTACAGGCGCGCAACAAAAAATCGGTGACGGTGAACCTGCGCTCGCCGGAGGGGCAGCAGATCGTACGCGAGCTCGCGCGCGACGCCGATATCGTGGTGGAAAATTTTCGTCCCGGCCAGCTCGAAAAATGGAATATCGGCTGGGAGACGTTATCCGCGATCAACCCCAAGTTAATCATGGTGCGCCTGTCGGGCTATGGACAGGATGGGCCGTACCGCGACCGGCCGGGCTTCGGCGTGGTGGCCGAGGCGATGAGCGGCATGCGCTATGTGACGGGTTACCCGGAGCAGCCGCCGGTGCGGCTGGGCATCTCGATTGGCGACGGCATCGCTTCGCTGCATGGCGTGATTGGGGCGATGATGGCTTTGCATCACCGCACGGCCAATGGTGGAAAGGGCCAGATTGTTGATGTGGCGCTGTACGAATCCGTGTTCAACATGATGGAGAGTTTCATCCCGGAATTCGATGTGCTGGGGTACAAGCGCGAGCGCGCGGGCAATGCGCTGCCGGGGATCACGCCATCGAACACCTATGCCACGCGTGACGGCAAGTTCGTCATCATCGGCGCGAACAACGACGCCATCTTCAAGCGCATGATGTTGTGCGCCGGGCGGCCCGATCTTGCCGGTGACTCCGCGCTCGCCACCAATACCGGCCGCGTGCCGCGCGCGCACGAACTCGACAAGGCCATCGACGACTGGACGCGCAAGCACGATCTCGCCGATGTGCTGGCTGCGCTGGAAAAAGCTGAGATACCCGCGGGCCGCGTGTATGACCCCGAAGACATCGTCAACGATATCCACTACAA
>VFLF01000434.1 GCA_009885185.1 Nitrosomonadales bacterium
CAGCACGTCGGTGGTGGCCACACCCGCGCCCTTGTACGGCACGTGAACCATGTCGAGACCGGCCATGGTGTTGAACAATTCGCCGCACAGATGCGGCGAGCCGCCCACGCCGGACGAAGCGAAGTTGATGCCGCCGGGTTTGGATTTAGCGAGCGCGATCAGTTCTTTCACGTTGGTGGCGGACACGCTATTGCTGACCACCATCAAATACGGAATCACGGCGATGCGTGCCACCGGCGCGAAATCGCGCGTCGCGTCATAACCGATTTTTTTATACACGCTCGGCGCCACCGTGAGCGGCCCGGCAATCGCCACCAGCAAGGTGTAGCCATCCGGCGGCGCTTTGGCGACGATCTCGCTGCCCGAGGTGCCGCCCGCGCCGGGGCGGTTATCGACGACGACTTGCTGGCCCAGCGCGAGTGTGAGCCGTTGCGCAATGCCGCGTCCGAGAATGTCATTGGTGCTGGAGCCGGGCGAGAACGGCACGATGAGGCGGATCGGGCGCGAGGGCCAGACATCGGTTTGCGCGTATGCGCCCGTGGCGGCGCTCCAGCAGGCCATGGCCGGCAGCAACATGAGTAAGGGTTTCAGGGTCATCAGTTCTTCGCTTTCGACAATGCGTGTAGTTTCGTAGCCGGGAGTTTACCGCATGCACTGCGTATAATCGGGTATCTATGAATGATTCCACTGCGCCGCGCATCGCGGGCATTCTATTGGCTGCCGGCGCAGGTTCTCGCTTCGGCGGCGGCAAGTTGCTGCACGAAATCGATGGCATTGCCATCGGTGTGCATTCGGTGCGCAATCTGCAAGCGGCGGGCCTGTCTGTCACCGCCGTGGTGCGTCCCGGCAATGAGGAACTGGTGCGCGTGCTCGGCAACGAAGGTATCGAGGTCACCGTGTGCGCCAACGCCGCCGACGGCATGGGCGTGAGTCTTGCGCATGCGATTGGGCACACCCGCGACGCGGCGGGCTGGGTGGTGGCTTTGGCGGACATGCCGCGCATACGGCCCGCCACGATTACGCAAATCGCCGATGCGGTTGCCGGCGGCGCGTGCATCGCCGCGCCGGCATTCAAGGGTGAACGCGGACATCCGGTGGGGTTCAATGCAAGTTTGCGCGACGAACTGCTGGCGTGCCGTGGCGACGAGGGCGCGCGCGCGGTGCTGAAAAAAAATCGCGCGCAATTGCAGTTGATCGCGGTTGATGATCCCGGCGTTGTGTATGACATCGACAGCCGCGCGGACTTGGGCGGCTGACGCGCGATGCACACCACCGGCACGGACATGCGCATCGAATACAGCGTCTCGCGGGAAGAATACATCGCCGGTTTGCGTGATACGACGCAACTGCTGTTGCGCTCCGTGCGCTGGGGCGGCTTGATGTATGGCCTGACCGCCGCGTCGGTGATGTGCGGTGTTTTTATCGGCATGGGTTATATCGAACTCATCAACGGTTACATCGGCAGAAACTGGCGGTTGCAATGGTTGATCGGCGTGGCGTTTCTGCTGGTTTGCCTGTTGATGATTTGGCAGCAGCGCCTGCGCGCGGCGCGCATCCACGCGGCGTGCGCGGCGAACGGCAACGGGCTGCTGGGAGCGCAAGCGTTGACGCTGACGAATCAGGGGTTGACGCATGAAACTCCGCACTCGACCGCGCGTGTGGCATGGAGCGCCATCAAGCACGTGGCGACGGATGAAAGTAAGTTGTTGATTATATTGAATAATTATTCTTTCTGGTGGGTGCCGGCCAAGGCGTTCGCGGATGCCGTGCAGCGCGCCGCGTGGGTCGATGCGTTACGTGCGCGCACACCGGCGACGGTCGCGGCCATGCCGGCGCGCGTTGACGCCGAACCTTTGGCCGATGTGATGCAGGCCGCGCCGCGTGAGCCCGCCCACGCGTTCGGCTTGCGCGAGAATCTGCGCGCGGGCGCGCGGCTGGCGTTTTTCCGGCGCGTGCCGCTGGATGCGTTCGTGGCGACGGCGGAAGCGCTCACGTTGTTGGTGGCGCTGGATTTGTTGTTATTGCTGGCGTACGGTGTCGTGAGTGTCGGACTGAACGGGCAATTCAATTTCCACGCGTTGCCGCAGGTGCTGGTGGGCGTTCCGCTGGTGTTGTTATTCGGCGTGATCGTGGCGCGCGCGACGGCTGATCGTGCGATGACGCTGGCGCTACCGGTGGCGCTGCTGGCAGCGGGGCTGATGGTGACGGTGGTGGCCGCGCTGGTCGGCTTCGCGCTGGAGCAGAAAGTTGTCAAGGTGGCCGCGAAGTACTGGGCCTGGCTGTTTTATTTTCAGATTGCGTGGTGGTCCCTGATTATTCTGGTATCGGTATGGCGCTATACGCCGATGCGGCGGCAGCGCAGCGCCGGCATGGGGGTGATGGGTATTGCATTGCTGGCCGCGCCGTCTGTGTGGTTTCCGCAGGATCGCTTGTGGATGCCGGCGTATAACGCCGAGGCACAACAAGCGCAGGCGGAAAAATCTCAGGCGCTGGCGGATGAAAAAGGTTTTTATGCGCAACACGATGCCTTGCAGCGCGCGCTGAGTGCATTGCTGCCGGAGCGGCCCGGCGTGATTGATGTCTATGCGCTGACCGCGGGCCTGTATGCCAGCGAGGATGTATTCATGAAGGAGGCGCGGCTGATCGACGCGCTGATGCGCCAGCGCTTTGACGCGCAGGGGCGCGCGCTGGTGTTGCTGAATAATCCCAGGACCGTGCATGAGTTTCCGCTGGCCAGCGCCACCAGTCTTGCAGCGGCGTTAAAGCACATCGGCGGGCTGATGAATCGAGACGAGGATGTGCTGATGATGTATGTGTCGTCGCACGGCTCGGAGCGCCATGATTTGACGGTGAATTTCTGGCCGCTGCGGCTGAAACCCGTCAATCCCGCTGCGCTGAAACAGGCGCTGGATGCCTCGCAAATCAAATGGAAAGTGCTGGTGGTGTCGGCGTGTTATTCCGGCGGCTTTATCGAGCCGTTGAAGGACGACAACACGCTCATTATTACCGCGTCGAGCGCCACCAAGACGTCGTTCGGCTGCGGCAACGAATCCGAAGCGACTTATCTGGCGAAGGCGCTGTACGACGAGGCGCTGCGCAAAACGCACTCCATCGAGGCGGCGTTCAGCACCGCGCGCGAATCGATACGTGAACGCGAAAAGGCGCAGGGATTCGAGCCGTCCGAACCGCAGATTTTTGTGGGCCCGGCTATTCGCGAGAAGCTAATGCAGTTGCAGGAACAGTTCGGGCGACAAACGCGCTAGCACGGCATGCTCGCCGCAGGCAAAGTAGAATTCCGGTTGGTTCCGCCGCCCATAGAGTCTTCAAGGAGGAAGCCATGTTTTTCATCACACCGTCCGCAGCTCGCCGTGTTGTGGTCTGGCCGATGGTTGTTACCGCGCTGTTGTGCGCGGGCAGCGTATCGGGGCAAGGCTATCCCAATAAACCAATTCGGCTCTTCGTCGGCTTTCCGCCCGGCGGCGGTTCCGATGCGCTGGCGCGGCTGCTCGGCGCGGCGCTGCCGGAAAAGCTGCCGCAGCAAATCCTTGTGGATAACCGGCCGGGCGCGAATACGATCCTCGCCACCGAGTACGTCAGAAGCCAGCCGGCGGACGGCTATACATTGCTGTTTGTATCGGCGTCGTTCGCGATCAATCCGAGTTTGTACAAACTGACCTACGACATCGAAAAGGATTTCTCGCCGGTCACCATCGTCGCGATAGTGCCGCTTTTGCTGCTTACGCATAACAGCATCCCGGTGAAAAACGTGAAGGAGCTGATCGCGCTGGCGAAAGCGCAGCCCGGCAAACTCAACTATGCGTCGTTCGGCGTCGGCAGCGCGGCGCATCTGGCCGGCGAAATGATGTTGAGCATGACCGGTACCGATATGCTGCACGTGCCGTACAAGGGCAGCGCGCCCGCCATCGCCGATGTGCTGGGCGGACGCGTGGCGATGATGATGCCGGGCATCGGCTCGGCCATCCATCTGACCCGGCAGGGCAAGTTACGCGCGATCGCGGTGACCACAGCAAAGCGTGCGACGGGCGCGCCGGACATTCCGACAGTTGCGGAATCCGGTATTCCCGGTTTTGACGTGGCGACATGGGAGTCGGTGCAGGCGCCCGCGGGCACGCCGCCGGAGGCTGTCGCCCGCCTCAACACAGCCATACGCGAAGTGGTTGCCGGCAACGAACTGCGGCAGAAGATGCTGAGTCTGGGCTTCGAGCCGGACGCGATGAAGTCCCCCGCCGAGACCGCGCAATTCATCCGCGCCGAGCGGCAAAAATGGGCGCGGCTGGTGAAAGAACGCAACATCAAGGCGGAGTAAAAATAAGTGAGCGAACCTTCCATCACTGTCATCGGCGCCGGGATCGTGGGCGTATCGTCGGCGCTGTGGCTGCAGCGCGCGGGTTTTAACGTCACGATCATCGATTCCGGCCCGGTGGGCGAGGGCGCATCCTTTGGCAACGCGGGCAATATCAGCCCCGGCAGCGTGGTGCCGTATCTGATCCCCGGCATCTGGAAGCAGGCGCCGGGGTGGCTGTTAAATCCCGAAGGCCCGCTGGCGGTGCGCCCCGGTTATTTTCTCAAGGTGCTGCCGTGGCTGATGACCGCGGTGAAATCCGCCGGCGAAGAAGCAGCACTCCGCACCTCGCGCGCCATGCACGCGCTGCACGGTGGCACGCTCGAAGCCTACGATGCCTTGACGCGAGGCACCGAGGCCGAAGGGCTGATCGAATTGTCGGGGCAGCTTTTTGTCTCTGAAAAACCCAATGCGGCGGCGGGTTCCGCGCTGGCGCAACGCATGCGCGCCGAGGCGGGGGTTAAAACCGTGCCGCTCGACTGGATGGAAATCCGCGAACTCGAACCGTCGCTCGCGCCGATTTTCAAGAGCGGGATGCTGTTGCCGAACAACGGGCGATGCAAAAACCCGCATCAGATGGTGAAGGCACTCGCCGCCGTAGCGGAGCGCAACGGCGCGACGATACTGCGCGGCAAGGTGACGGGTTTTCAAACCGAGGGCAAGGCGGTGCGCGCCATTCTCATCGACGGTTTGGCAAAGCCCGTGGAGCGCGTGGTGATCGCCGCCGGCGCGGCGTCCAGCGCGCTGACCGCGAACCTCGGCACGCCGCTGCCGCTCGAAGCCGAGCGCGGCTATCACATCACCATTGCCGATCCGGGCGTTGCGCCGCGTCTGCCGGTGACCCACACCGATTGCAAATTTGTCTGCTCGCCGATGAACATGGGGCTGCGCCTTGCGGGCACGGCGGAATTCGGCGGCATTGATGCCCAGCCCAACTGGCAGCGCGCCGAGCTGCTGCAAACGCAGGCGCAACGCATGTTCCCCGGTGTGAAGCTCGACAAGGTCACGCGCTGGAGCGGCAATCGACCGAGTCTGCCCGACGGTCTGCCGGTGCTGGGCGCGGCGCCCAAATTCGACAATGCGTATTTCGCCTTCGGCAACTCGCACTTCGGCATGAGCGCGGGGCCGGTAATGGGTAAGGTGATCGCGGAGATTGTCGCGGGCAAAAGGCCGTCGATTGATGTGTCGCCGTTTAGCACAACGCGATTTGGCGGTTGAGTCATGCGTGAGCATCATTCCGCGGGTGGATCTGGAGTGCGGGAGCTTGCTCCCGCTTTGCCGTATGCCGTGGCCGGCCTCGGTACGAACAGCGGGAGCAAGCTCCCGCACTCCACAGGCGTTTGTTGTGTTCCGTTCGATGCGGATCGTTCCACGATGAAGCCGGATAAAGGAATAATCTTCGCGTTGCTGATGGCTGCCAGCGCCAGTGCAGCCGCACAGGATTACCCCGCGCGACCGATACGCATCATCGTGCCGTTCACGGCGGGTGCGGGTGTCGATATTGTCGCGCGCGCGGTAGGAGCGTCTCTCACCGAGGCGTGGAAGCAATCGATGGTGATCGATAATCGCCCCGGCGCGGGCGGCACCATCGCCGGTGAACTGGTGGCGCGGGCGAACCCTGACGGCTACACCCTGATGCTGGGCAACGTGAGCACGCTCGCCATTGCGCCGGCGCTGAATCCGAAACTGAGCTACCAGCCGCTGCGCGATTTCGCGCCGATCACGCTGATTACCAATAGCGAGAACGTGCTGGTGCTGCACGCGTCGGTGCCGGCAACCACGGTGAAAGAACTCATCGCCTACGCCAAAGCGAATCCGCGCAAACTCAATTACGGCTCGTCGGGCAACGGCACGAGTTCGCATCTGGGCGGTGCGATGTTTGCATCCATGGCGGGCATCGAAATGACGCACGTGCCGTATAAGGGCAGCGGGCCGATGCTGACGGATTTGCTGGCGGGCCAACTGCAATTGTCGTTCTCGTCGGTGCCGACCGCGCTGCCGCACATCAAGTCGGGCCGCCTGCGCGCGCTGGCGGTGACGCTGCTCGCGCGCTCCGCCACGCTGCCGGATTTACCCACCGTGCAGGAGGCGGCGGGCCTCAAGGGTTTTGAAATTTCGCTATGGCAGGGCATCGTCGCCCCCGCCGCCACGCCGCGTGCGATCGTGCTGAAACTCAATCAACAAATCGCCGCCAGCCTGCGCACGCTTGATCTGAAAAACAAACTTACCGCGCAGGGCATGGAAGTGGTGGGCAATTCGCCGGAACAATTCGCGGCTTATATACGCGAGGAGATTGAGAAGTGGACGAGGGTGGTTAAGAGTAGTGGGGCGCGTGTGGAGTGAGGGGCGAAGGAAACGCTAAACAAGTGGATTCCGCTCATGGCTCGATGCTTCGTCAGGCTCAGCATCACCACGAACGGAATCATCAACTTGCCGTTCGTCCGGAGCCTGTCGAAGGACTTTTTCAGTGTTTCCCTAATGGTTTTCAGTGCAGCACCAACTGCGCATCCTTGGCGAGCTTGCGCCATTTATTGATTTCACTTCGGATGTGCGCGTTGAACTGATCGGGCGTGCTGCCGACAGGCAACGACCCTTCACCAGCGAGGCGTTTTGCGGTATCGGGCGACTTTATGCCTTCGGCGACGGCAACTGCAATTTTGTCCACCAGGGGACGCGGCACTTTGGCCGAAGTAATGATGCCGTACCATTGATCGACTTCGTAACCGGGCAGGCCTGATTCGGCGATGGTCGGAAACTCGGGCGCTGATGGGGAACGTTTGGCCGCTGTGATGGCGAGTGCGCGCAGCCGCGCGGACTTGAAGTGCGGCCGCAGGCTGAGTATCGTGCCGTAGCCCATCTGAATATTGCCCGCCAGCACATCGGTAATCGCCCCTGCACCGCCTTTGTAGGGTATGTGCGTGGTCTGTACGCCCCCCAGGTGATTTAGCATTTCTCCCGCGAAGTGTTGCAAGCCGCCGGTACCCGACGATCCGAAGTTGAGCTTGCCGGGATTGGCTTTTGCGTGCGCAATGAGTTCCGCCACCGATTTTGCCGGCACCGCCGGATGCACATAGAGAACATAGAACAGCGAGGTCGCCTGCGAAATCCCCTGCAAGTCCTTGGTCAGGTCATACGGCAGCTTCGCATTGGTGGCTGAATTGACGGAATGCGAGGCTGAAATTAGACACAGCGTATAGCCATCCGGACTGGCGTTAGCAGTAAGTTCCACGCCTATCGCGCCTGCCGCACCAGGACGATTGTCCACAACCACCTGGTGCCCCCAGCGCTCGGTGAGCTTCGCCGCGACCGCGCGCGCGGTAATGTCGGTTCCGGCGCCGGGCAAAAAAGGCGCGATAAGACGTACGGGCTTGGTCGGATAGCTGTCAACGGGTGATGCAGCGCGAACCATGGTTGTGCTGGCGGATGTCAACGTTACGATCAACGCGATCGCAGTAATTCCGTGCATGAGATTCGGTAACATAAGTTCTCCTTCGATTCTCTGCTGATTTTTCATTATAAAACAATAAGTTACTCTAAACCCCCATTGCATAGCAAGGCCCCGCCGCCACGCCGCGCGCGATTGTGCTGAAACTCAATCAACAAATCGCCGCCAGCCTGCGC
>VFLF01000606.1 GCA_009885185.1 Nitrosomonadales bacterium
CGTGGGTTGCATCATCTGATCGCGCTGCATCATCTGCTCCATCATCATCTGCATCATGTCCATGCGTTTTTCCATCATGTCGTGGCGCTTCATCATGTCGCCATCCATCATGCCGTCTTTCTTGCCCCCCATCATCATGCCCTCGTGCTGACCGCCGCCTGCCATCATCGAGCCGCCCATGCCGCGCATCATCTTCATGTTCTCCTGCATGGCCTGCATGTGCTCCTGCATCAGCGTCTGGCGCTCCTTCGGGTCGGTCGCCTTGCGTATTCTGTCCATTTGCCCCTGCATCGCTTTCATTTTTTCCTGCATCTGGGGCATTTGCTTGTCCATGCCCATCGCCGGCTTGGCGGGAGCAGGTTTCTCCTGCGCCGATACGATAGGCGCCGACAGGACACAGGCGACGATTGCGGAAATCAGTATTGAGGTTTTCATAGCAGTCTTTCCTTTAGAGTTGAATAAATGCAAATTACTGTTTTTGGCTGCTAATAACCAAGGCTTGCCGTACGCAAAAGGCTGTAGATTCACGACAGCCTTCGTTGCCGTGGCTTCGATCTGGCTGCTTGTCTTACTTCTTTCCGAAGATGATCGAGAAAAGCACGACAGCCAGTAGCACGACAAGCAAGGTAGGGGCCCACATCCAACTGATTCCACCCATGCTTCCGCTCCCCATCATCCCGCCACTCATTGTGGTTCCGGTCATCATTCCGCCGCCGAAGAGCAGCAACAGCAAGGCAATGACGACAAACGCGATGACAAGTGCGGTCTTGATGGTGGCGTCCATGATATGAGTTTCCTTTTTGCGAAAGAAATTTGAAGCTGCGAGAATCCTTTCCCTTGTAGCCGCAAACTTTTTCACCGTCTGTGCGCCAACACACAGAAAGAGGCTCACGCTGACCTGCTGTTCAACCTCAGGCGATGATCGGAGCTACTCTTCCGACTTTATGTCATGAAGCGTTATGTACGCCAGCGAACGGTGCGTCTTGGCCTATTAAAGCATGATGAATGCAAGCGGCTTTCAATCGAAAGCTGTGGTTACGGTTAACGCTAAACAATACTATTCCTCAGGTTGCCGCGACTGCTTGCGTTAATTACCTTACCAGGAGATAAATCATGATTCAAAGAATTTTGGCGACATTAATGCTGTTGGGCCTGCTGGGTGCGATGGCAGGTTGCAACACGATGCACGGCCTCGGACACGACATCGAGCGGGGTGGCGAGAAGATACAAGAAAAGGCTGCGCGTTAATACCAAATGTCAGACGTGATCACCGAATTCTGACAGGGGAATCAACAGGCGCTTGCTGCAAACCGAGCATTTGATGCGCGGTTTCTCACAAACGCCTGCGTGCCATTCATTCGCGCCCCCGGTGCGTAGCCGGATTTTCCAGTTGTTTTGCTCTCCCACCGGATCGGGTAAACGTCGGTGCCCCCGCGGAAAAGTTGCCGAATGAGCGCCACTTTCTGTTTGGTGCTAAGACTTGAGGCATCTGCCCCGAAGGTATCGACCGCTGCAGGCTCTGCTGGCAAACGCCATTCAAACCCGTGGGCATCCAGCAATGCGACAACCCTGGCGTTTTCTGCCCACAATTTTTTGTGGGTTTCCTAGTCCGTCATCGAAGTGGATCATAGACTTTTGAGGACTCAATTTCCAGCGGAGCCCGCTTTTGCCCCGGTCTCGGAGTGGCGACGAATCAGAAAATTTCGGGCAAACGTGACTGTGCTAAATTTGTGCCATGAGTGGATATAAATCAAAGTGGGTTACCCGGATTTACCTTAGAATAAATTTGGCAAGCGTTGATAAGTCGTTGATTTTTCGTTAACCCAAGTATTGCTGGTTTGCCTCATAATCCGTTGGTCGATGGTTGAAGTCCATCAGGGCCCACCAATTATTTCAATGTATATCCATCGATTGCCCTGCGTTGCCGGATATCTCGAAACTGAAAATTTATCTTAGAACAGTAAAGTCTCCATTACCTCGACAGCGCCGCCTTAACCTTCGCCATTAGCTTGGGCGTGACTTTGTCCTGATGCTCAATCTTGCTGATGTAGGCTTGCGTGACGCCCATGCGTTTGGCCAAATACCCTTGAGTAACTTTGGCCTTGATACGGGCCAGCGCGACGGGGTTGTCTACATAGTCATCGAGAGAGAACGGCATGTAATCACCGCCCTTTTCGGCCATGACTTCCAACCCGGCAAGCTCATCTTCGATATCTTCGCGCAGCGCGTTGTAGACGCTGACCGGAATCAACACGTACTCGGGCTTGCCCGTCAGGGACTTGATAATCTGAATGTTCAGGGCGGCATTCATTTGTAGGCATCTCCACGTGGTTTAACTTTCTCTATCGTAATAACCTTGACCGCGTCCTGCCGGTCGTAAATGATTCGCCAATCGCCCACACGCAGGCGATACAGCGGCGTTCCCGCCAGCCGCTTGGTATCCAGCCCGGAATCGTCCGGGTTTTGGCCGAGCTGGTTGATCTTCTCGGCCAATCTGATCCGCTCATTGCGGGGCAGACTTTGTAGTTTCTTTTGGGCTTGTCGCTTGATCGTCACGGTGTAGGGCATGAGTTATATTAAAGGTTATATTTGGTTATGTCCAGCGGCCTCCGGTTTGCCGTTTGAAGCAGCAAACGTCGTGTCGGGCTACTCGGTCGCTGACTCAACTGCCGCCAGCGCGCGTACAGCCACGCCCTGGCTCTGCGCCCTAGTCGAGTGTGCGTATTTCACGTCATCGTGACCGGTGATTTCACCAAAGCGTGACCGACGTTTCACGGCATCGTGACCGCGATTTCACGCTGAGCGTGACCGATTTAGGGAATGTTGCATGGATAGTTAAAGGTAGTCTTGCCGCTTTTTCGAAAGCGAGCAGACATGCCCCAGGACAAACTATCTATGCGCAAGATACGAGACGTACTTCGATACCGCCACAGCACCGGCCTGAGCCTGGAGGCAATTGCCCGGGCGCTAAGTATCTCCAAGGGGGTCGTAGCCAAATACCTGCGGCTGGCATCTGACGCCGGTCTGGGTTGGCCACTGCCCGAGGATTTGGATGATTCGGCGCTTGAGAGACGGCTATACCAGCAACCGTCAGCCCGAGCGCCCACCTTCGCCGAGCCCAACTACGCCGAGGTTCA
>VFLF01000583.1 GCA_009885185.1 Nitrosomonadales bacterium
AGGATTTCGCCGTCGTCCATGTACGCCACGATCGACGGCGTGGTGCGCGCGCCCTCGGAGTTTTCAATCACCTTCGGCACGCCGTTTTCCATTACCGCTACGCAGGAGTTGGTGGTGCCCAAGTCTATGCCTATGATTTTGCTCATTTTATTGCCTCAATCCAAAAAGTGTCGATGTGTTTTATATGGGGATGCGCAGGGCAGTTTCAATGCAGCCTGGCCTTGGCCACGGTTACCAGCGCGGGGCGGATCACGCGGTCATTTAATTTGTAGCCTTTTTGCAGCACACTCACCACGGTGTTCGGCTCGGCGTCTGATTCGACCATGGTGATCGCCTGATGGCGATGCGGATCGAATTTCTGCGCCACCGGGTTTTCTTCGGCGACATTGAATTTCTCGAACGCGGCCTGCAGTTGCTTGAGCGTGAGCTCGACACCGCTTTTGAAAGTTTCAGTGGAGGCGTTTTCAGTCGCCAGCGCGGCTTCGAGACTGTCCTTGACGGCCACCAACTCGGTGGCGAAATTTTCCACTGCGTATTTATGTGCGTTGGACACATCCGTTTGCGCGCGCTTGCGCACGTTTTCCGTCTCGGCCTTGGCGCGCAAAAACGCATCGCGATGCTCCTGCACGGCGGCTTCGGCTTTTTGCAGCAGTTCTTCAAGCGAGGGGGGCGGGGGTGCAGCGGCCTCGGCAGCGGAGGGCGCTGATTCCGGTTGCGCGGCAGGGTCGTTTTGAGTGGCTTCGGTCATTCTGGGGGTCTCCGATTAACCTTAGGCATCTTGGGGCGGCCCGGTTAATTTCAAGCGCTAAAGTGAAAATTTATAAGTATTTGTTTTTAAATAAAAAACCGCCCCATACACTGGGGCGGTTTCAGGGCGGTGGCTACGGCGATTACAGCGTCGCAGCACTTCCCAGAATCACCGTGCATTGGCTCGAAAGTACGCCGCCATTGCCGTGCGCTAAAGCAACCTCGCAGTTTTTCACCTGGCGCTTGTCGCATTCGCCGCGCACCTGGCGTATGGCTTCGATCAGCACCAGCAGGCCGTACATGCCGGGGTGGCAGTACGACAGGCCGCCACCGCTGGTGTTGACCGCCAGTTTGCCGCCGGGGGCGATGGTGCCGCCTTGCACGAAGCGGCCGCCTTCGCCCTTGGGGCAGTAGCCGAGGTCTTCGAGGAACAATATCGGCGTGATGGTGAACGCGTCGTAGAGCGATAGCATGTTCATGTCGCTGGGTTTCATGCCCGCCATCTTGAACGCCTTGGGGCCGGAGATTGCCGCCGCCGTCACGGTCAAGTCTTTCATGCTGGAAATATTGGCGTGGCTGATCGACTCGCCGGTGCCGAGCACGTAGACGGGTTTTTTCTTCAGCGTTTTGGCTTTGTCCGCCAGCGTCAGGATGATCGCGCCACCGCCGTCGGTGACGAGGCAGCAATCGCGTACGGTGAACGGATAACTCACCATGCGCGCATCCAGAACCTGTTGCACTGTCAGCGGTTCTTTTTCCCACGCCTTGGGGTTCATCAGCGCCCATAGTCTTGCCGACACGGCTACCTCAGCGAGCTGCTCACGTGTCGTGCCGTATTGATGCATGTGGCGCGAGGCCGCCATCGCGTAGGCCGTCGGCGGATTGAACGGGCGATACGGTGTTTCGTAATAGTTGTATTCGGGACGCGCTGCGGCAGCGCGGCTCACCGAGCGCTGCGTGCTGCCGTAGCAAATCAGCGCCACCTTGCACAAGCCTGCTTCCAGCGCGGCCTGCGCGTGGGCGATGTGCGTCATGAACGACGAGCCGCCGATGATGGTGCCGTCGAAGTAATCGGGCTCGATGCCGAGGTATTCGGCCACCGCCATCGGCGCCACGCGCGCTTGCGACATGGCGCAGAACACGCCGTCGATATCCTGCAATTTTAGGCCGCAATCATCCAGTGCCGCCAGCGTGGCCTGCGCGATGAGGTCCATCGGATTGGTGTGCGGGGCGACCTGGCCCAGATCGGATTCAGCCGCGCCGACGACCGCGACACCGCCACGCTTAAGTGTATTTGGCGTACTCATTATTGGGCCTCCAGCGGCGTGAACACGGGGTAGGGCAGTTGTTTGTCGTCGCCCGGCAGGATTTTGACTTTGACGCGCATGCCAATTTTGACGTTCATGGCGTCGATGCCTTCAACGCGGCTCATCATGCGAAAGCC
>VFLF01000676.1 GCA_009885185.1 Nitrosomonadales bacterium
CACGTTGACGTGATGACGCTTCACCACGTGCGCGATTTCGTGGCCCAGCACGCCGGCGAGTTGCGCTTCGTTGTCGAGAATATCGTAGAGACCGCACGTAATCAGAATGACGCCGCCAGGCATCGCCAGCGCGTTGATATTCGCCGCATTGGCAACGCCGAATCGCCACGGCAGATCTGGACGCTCGCTTTGCGAAGCGACCCACATGCCGACGCGGTTCACATAATTCTGTACCGCCGGATCGTTCACCAGTTCAACCTGACCCAGCATACGCCCCGCGAGACCGCGACCGATGTCGATTTCCTCTTGCTCGCTAATGCCTTTGGCCAGCGCGGCGATATCCTTGCCGGCATCGATCAAGCGATTGAAGTCAAAGCGCTGCTGGGCCTGCGCTGCAGCGCATGCCACACAGAGCACCAGAAAAACCCAACGTTGGCTCTGTTTCATTATTCCTCGGTCGTCACACCCACGGCGTGCGTTCGTGCCAAAACAGCATACCTCAGACGGCCGGCATCCCGTAGCGCGGGCGGTGTTTCCCGACTTTCCGGCGCGTCGCTCCCAGCCTTGCACTTAATAAATTTAATCAATAAAAACAAATACTTACTATTTATTCGCCTCGGCGATCGGGCTTGAGTGCGATGGATCCGGACATTTTGCCCGCATGCATACGCCAACCGTACGCTGGCGCACAGAACTCCCTGAACGAATGAGGAACAATGCCCGCGGGTCAATTTTTGTTGTGTATTCTTTATAAAGGATTGTGATGCGTACAGCACTTGGCGTAGTAGCAGTAGTCGCAGCGGCCTCGGTCGGATTCGGTTGCGCGCAAAAACCGTCAACCCCGGCAGCGGTGATCGAGGACAAGATTTACGTGGTGTCGCCAGATCAGGTGCAGGTGAAAACCGGCATTGTCACCGGCGAAGTCACGGAGATGAAAGTCACCGAGCGCGTCGAACAAGGTACCGGCCGCGTGGATTCCCCGGCGAAACTCACTGGCAAGCTCAAGCTGACCAACAGTTCCACCGACCAGACCGTGCGCATGCTCGGCGGCAAGCTCATCTACATCGACGATCAGGGGCAAATCATCAAGATCGAACAGGCGCGTACCGAACCGGTCCTGAAATTTCCGTCATCGTTCAACAACGGCGCCGACCGGCTGGATCCGGGCCAGGATGCCACGCAGGCGGTGGAAGTGGATTTCCCCGCCGAAGCGCTGAAATCGAAAAAGCTGAAGGAAATCCGTCTCGAACTCGCGTATATCCCGTCGGCGTACAAAATGCAGACGGCGAATTTCAGCGTGTCCATCGGCGAACCGGTTGCAGGCAAGAAGTAACTCACAGCACGCCCTGACCGGACAGGGCAACCCGCCCTGCCCGGCCATTTAATCAAGAGCAGCTCCCATGACCGCAGTCGAAGAACAACAGATGCTTGCGAGCCTTGCCGAAATATCGCAGGGCATAAAAGCCCTGCTGGAATTCGCCAAGGATCAGTCGCGCGAACAGGAAAAAACCGCTGGAAAAGCGCTGCAACACCTGGGCAACATCGCGCGATCGGCTGATTACCCGCCTGCCTCCACCAGCGCCAGCACCCGCTCCAGCGCAAACGCCACCGCCTGCCGGCGCACCGATTCGCGGTCGCCGTCAAAACGCTTGACCGCCGTTTGCGTCACGCCATCCTTTAATCCCCAGCCGAAACACACGGTGCCGACCGGCTTTTGTGGCGTGCCGCCGGAAGGCCCCGCCGTGCCGCTCACCGACACTGCCACCTGCGCGTGGCTACGTTCGAGTGCGCCGACGGTCATCTCGCGCACCGTCTCCAACGACACCGCGCCGAATTGCTCCAGTGTTTCGGGCTTAACGCCGAGCATCTCGCGCTTGGAAATATAGGTGTAGACCACGAAGCCGCGCTCGAACCATTCCGAGCTGCCGGGTACCGCGGTGACAGCCTGCGCGATCCAGCCTCCGGTGCAGGATTCGGCCGTGGCCATCATCATGCCTTTGGCCTTGAGCGCCTTGCCGACACGTTCGGCGAGTTCATAGAGTTGTGGATCGGTCATGATATTCCGTCGAATAAGATTTTGGCGATCGCCAGCGCCAGCAGCGTATAACCCGCCGCCAGCAGATCATCAAACATCACGCCAAAACCGTTTTTCAGCGTGCGGTCAAAATGGCGGATCGGCGGCGGCTTCACGATATCAAAAAACCGGAACAGCGCGAACGCCGCGAGCTGCCACATCCATCCCGCCGGCGTGAAAATCAGCACCAGCAGAAACGCCGCAGTTTCGTCCCACACCATGCCGCCGTGATCGGCCACGCCCAGCGCCCGACCGGTGATCTGGCATGCCCAAGCGCCAATAACAAAAAGCACAATAAAAACAATTAGTTGCGACACAACATCACTGTAGGCGGCCAATAGCGCAAACAATGGAAACGCCAACAGCGTGCCGAACGTGCCCGGCGCGAACGGCATCAGTCCGATGCCTCCCGCGAACGCGATGCCATGCGCCGGGTGCGCATACACAAAGCGTGCGTTCGCTCGCGCCGGCAGCAAGGCGTCAGCCAAAGTGATCAAACCCGCGTTGTGCGATGCGCAGCGGCAAGCCGTCGCCATCCATGACCGCCACACCGACTGCGCCCGACGGGGCCTTGATGATGCGCCCGATGCACGTCACGGGCGTGCGGCTGCGCGCACTCGCGCGCAGCACCGCCGACTGCCGCGAACGCGGCGCGGTGAAACACAATTCGTAATCATCACCACCTGACAGCAGCGCGTTTTGCGTGATGGCACGGGCGGCATGGGCGCGCAACATCGCCGAGCGCGGCAGCGCTTCCAGTTCAATCACCGCGGCAACCCCGGATCGCTCGCAGATGTGCCCCAAGTCGCCGAGCAATCCATCGGAGATATCAATCGCGCTATGCGCAATGCCCCGCAGCGCAGCGCCCAGCGCCACGCGCGGCATGGGCCGGTCGAGTCGCCTCGACGCTGTCGCGAGTTGCCGCGCGGAAAGTCTGATTTTATGACTGCGCGCCGCGACCGCCAGCGCTGCCTCACCCAGCGTGCCCGACACCCACACCTCGTCGCCCGCACGCGCGCCGTCGCGCCGCAACGCCTTGTTCGCCGGCACTTCACCCATGATCTGCACGCACAGATTCAACGGCCCACGCGTGGTGTCGCCGCCAATGAGATCAACATCATGCGCGCGCGCGAGGCGCATGAAGCCGCGCGTGAACGCCGCCAGCCAGCGCTCATCCGCCCTAGGCAAGGCCAGCGCCAGCGTGGCCCAGCGCGGTGTCGCGCCCATTGCCGCGAGATCAGAGAGATTGACCGCCAGCGTTTTGTGGCCCAGCGCCTCGGGATCGGTGCCTTTGAAAAAATGCCGGCCCTCGACCAGCATGTCCACCGAGATCGCCAGCACATGGCCGCGCCGCACGCGGATCAGCGCCGCATCGTCGCCCACGCCAAGCAAGGTGTGCCGCGTGCGATGGGTGAAGTACCTGTCGATCAGCCTGAATTCGCCGGGCACGGGGTCGCGTGCCTATCAGGCTTGCGGCAGCTTAGGCTGCATGGCCTTGCGCTGTTCTTGCAGCTTCGCCATGTCCGCCCGCCATTTCTTTTTAATCAACTCTGGCATCCAGAAATCCACCACGGCAAATCCGAGAAAAAACAGGATCAGCATGGTGATTTTGTCTTCAGGCAGAAAATCGCGCCCGAAGAACAACACGTAAGCGCCGATCAGCAAATTCACCACGCCAGCGGCGTAAAACATGTAAATGCGCTTTTTCGTTCTTTGATCCAAGTCGTCCATTCCGTCCATACGCTGCTCCGTCGTTTACAACCCGTTTGATAGATGTCCGGCTCGCACTCACCCGGCCGCGCGCGCATCGCGCGCCGCGCGCACTTCCGGCTCGCGCATGTGCGCCGCCAGTTTGTCTAGCACGCCGTTTACATACTTGTGACCGTCGGTGCCGCCAAAGTCTTTGGCGAGTTCAACCGCTTCGTTGATCACCACGCGATACGGCACTTCAGGGTGGCGCAGGAATTCACAACCGGCGATCATCAGCACTGCGCGCTCAATGGGTGAAAGCCGGTCTATCGGGCGATCCAGGCACGGTTCCAAATCACGCTCGATGGTCTCGGCATCGTGGATAACGCCATCGAGCAGATCACGAAAATACAGCGCGTCGCATTTGTCGTAGCCGCGAAACAGCGCGATGTCGCGCGCGATTTCTGCCGCCGGGTTTTTTGACAGCAACCATTGATACAGGGCCTGCAAGGCGAATTCACGCGAGCGCGAGCGGGCGTTTTTCACGTCGAATGCTCGCGCATGGTCACGTTATATAAGTATTTGTTTTTATTCATTTAATTTTGCGTAGCAGATTAACCATTTCCACTGCCGCCTGCGCGCAGTCGGCGCCCTTTTGCGCCATGCGCGCCAGGGCCTGATCGTCGTCCTCGGTGGTCAGTATCCCGTTGGCGATGGGCACGCCGGTGTCGAGTTGCACGCGCGTGATACCCGCGCACGACTCATTCGAGACGATTTCAAAGTGATAGGTTTCACCCCGAATCACCGCGCCCAACGCCACCAGCGCGTCGTATTTTCCGCTGCGCGCCATGTTCTGCAACACCAGCGGGATTTCGAGCGCGCCCGGCACCGTGGCAATCGTCATGTCCCGCGGATCCACGCCGAGCTTGATCAGCTCGGCAGTGCACCCCGACAACAGGCCATCACCGATATCGCTATTGAAGCGGCCCACCACGATACCAACGCGCATTCCCGCGCCCCGGTGGTCGGGTTCAATTTCTTCGATGTTGTCGTATCGGCTCATGGAGATTTCGCGGAGGGTGGAGGTTGCATGTACCCGGTCACTTCCAGATCAAAGCCCGCCATGCTGGGCATGCGGCGCGGCCGCGACAGCAGGCGCATTTTTTTCACGCCAAGGTCACGCAGAATTTGCGCGCCGATGCCGTAGTTGCGCAACTCCATCTTTCTAGGTGGCGCGCCGTTGGCCTCCGCGGGGCGCGCTCGCTCGAGCAGCACCTCGGCGGTTTCCTGCCGGTGCAATAACACGATCACCCCGCACTGCGCCTTGGCAATGGTCGCCAGCGCATCGTTGAAATTCCACGAGTGCGTGGTGCTGCCCGCGTCGAGCAAATCAATCACCGACACCGGCTCATGCACGCGCACCAGCGCCTCTTTCGCCGAGCTGATGTCGCCCTTGACCAACGCCAGATGCGTTTCACGGCCAATGCGGTCGCTGTAGGCAACCAGCCGGAATGCGCCATGCACGGTTTCGATCATGCGTTCCGAGGCGCGCACGATCAACGATTCGGTGCGGCCGCGATGCTGGATCAGATCGGTGATGGTGCCGATTTTCAGGCCATGTTCCGCCGCGAACGGGATCAGGTCGGGCAAGCGCGCCATCTCGCCGTCGTCCTTGAGTATCTCGCAGATCACCGAGGCCGGCGCGAGGCCCGCGAGCCGCGCCAGATCGCAGCCCGCCTCGGTATGGCCGGCGCGCACCAGCACGCCGCCTTCCTGCGCCATCAACGGAAAAATGTGCCCCGGCTGCACCAGATCGCGCGGGCTCGCGTCGGGACGTATCGCCGCGCGCACGGTGGTGGCGCGATCGGCGGCGGAAATACCGGTGGTCACGCCTTCGGCGGCTTCAATCGACACGGTGAAGTTCGTGCCCAGCGGCGAACGGTTGTTCGACACCATCAGCGACAGATTCAACTGGCGGCAACGCTCGCCGGTTAGCGTCAGGCATATCAGCCCGCGTCCGAAACGCGCCATGAAATTGATCGCTTCCGCAGTGGCGTGTTCCGCCGCGATCAGCAGATCGCCTTCGTTTTCGCGGTCTTCTTCATCGACCAGAATCACCATGCGTCCGGCACGGATTTCAGCGATGATTTCCGCCGGCGGGCTGATGGCGACCGCTGCCGAAGGCGAATTCATAAGCGAACTCCAAACGAATTCAGGCGCTCGACATAACGCGCCACCGTGTCAGCCTCGAGATTGGCGCGCGTGCCTGCGACCAGCGCACCCAGATTGGTCGCCGCCAACGTGTGCGGAATAATGTTGACTGAAAATTGCGTGTTGTTCACTTCATTCACCGTAAGACTCACTCCATTAATCGCAATCGAACCCTTGACCGCGATGTAACGCGCCACCTCACGCGGCGCGTCAAACACAAACACCCTGTTGTCACCCGCGGGCTCGGCACGCACCACCACGCCCACGCCATCCACATGCCCGCTCACCAAATGCCCGCCCAAACGATCCGCCAGACGCAGTGCGCGTTCCAGGTTCACCCGCGCGCCCTGCTCAAAGCCCGACGTGCAGCGCAACGTCTCCTGCGATACATCGGCATCGAATCCCTCCGCCGAAATCGCAATTGCGGTGAGACACACGCCGTTGACGGCGATGCTCTCGCCCACTTGCCCGTCGGTCAAACCCAAATCCGGAGCGGCGACACGTAAACGCACGCCGCCAACTGTGGGATGCACTGCCGCGATGTTGCCGACCGCTGTAACAATACCGGTGAACATTATACCGGCCCCACTCTGGCAAGAATGCGTATATCCGGCCCGATCTGGCTCACGTCGGTAAATCTCAGCGCGTGCTGTCCGGACAACGCTTTTAGTTCCGGCAGATTAAACATGCCGTGCGCCGCATCGCCAATCACGTTCGGCGCCATATAAATCAGCAATTCATCCACCAATTCCTCTTTCAGCATCGAGCCGTTCAACCTGAAGCCCGCCTCCACATGCAATTCGTTAACACCGCGGCGACCCAATTCCAGCAGCAAATCCGGCAACTCCACCTTACCCGCCGCATTGGGCAGCACGACGACTTCCGCGCCGCGCGCCTGTAACGCCTCTGCCCGTTCGGCACGATACTCCGCGGCAGCGATCATCGTACCCTCGCCCACCACTTTGGATGATGGCAGTGTCTCCAGCCGGCTGTCCACCACCACGCGCAGCGGTTGCCGGGTGGTTTGCACGTCGCGCACCGTAAGCTGCGGATTGTCGTCTTTCACAGTACCAATGCCGGTCAATATCGCACAGGCTTGTGCGCGCCACGCATGGCCATCGCGCCGCGCCTCTGGCCCGGTGATCCACCGGCTTTGGCCGTTGGTCAACGCGGTTTTGCCGTCAAGGCTCGCCGCGATCTTCAAACGCACCCACGGCCGGCCGCGCGTCATGCGCGACACAAAACCAATGTTCAATTCGCCCGCCTCTTTCGCCATCAATCCGTCATCCACCGCCACGTTCGCGGCGCGTAGCATGGCAAAGCCCTTGCCCGCCACCAGCGGATTCGGATCCTGCATCGCCGCCACCACGCGGGCAACACCGGCCTCGATCAGCGCATCGGCGCAGGGTGCGGTGCGGCCGAAGTGGCTGCAGGGCTCGAGCGTGACGTAGGCCGTGGCGCCGGTCGCCGTATCGCCGGCGCCGACTATTGCATTCAGTGCGACGACTTCGGCGTGCGGCAACCCGGCCTTTTCGTGCCAGCCTTCGCCGATGACGCGAC
>VFLF01000849.1 GCA_009885185.1 Nitrosomonadales bacterium
TAATAAAAACAAATACTTAGATCATTGTCGGCAGTTCTCCGTCAAAACTTGTTGCAACCCGCAAGACCGCACTGCACTGATGTTGTGCGTTGATCTCCGAACCTGGCGTATTCACCCATGTGAAACCAGGGCACTGGCTGGAATACGGGCTGATTGCGGGGGGGGCATTGCCATCGTGGCGATCTTCAGGGTACGAAAAAAGCCTTAACCCTGATGACGGGCTGTCACCGTCGGTGAATGGATGAGCTCATCACTCCGCACGCAGATTCAATTCCCGAATGATGTTGCCCCACTTGGCGTATTCCTCTTTCAGGAACCCGCCGAATTGCTCCGGCGTGTCGGCGACGATTTCCAATCCCATTTTGACCAGTTGCGCCTTGGTGGCGGGCTGTGACAGCCATTGCACGATTTCGATATTCAACCGCTGGATGATTTCTCTGGACGTAGCCGCGGGCGCCACGATGCCGGACCAAGTGTTGGAGTCGAAGCCGCGCAATCCGGTTTCGGCAATGGTGGGGAATTCGGGCGCGAGCGTTGATCGCTGGGCAGTGGTGACGGCGATGCCGCGCAACTTGCCGGCACGGTGATAGGGCAGTAGCACCGAAATGCTGGCGGCCAAAAAATGCACGTGTCCGCCAATGGCTTCGACCAGCGCGGAACCTTCGCCCTTGTAGTGGATTGCCATGGTGTCGATTTTGGACATGCGCTTGAATAGTTCCATCGACAGGTGTGGCGTGGAGCCGATGCCGCCGGTGGCGAAATTGAGCTGGGCCGGCCGGGCTTTGGCAAGCGCGATCAATTCATTGACAGACTTGACGGGCAGCGAGGGATGCACCGTCAGCAGCAGCGGGTTATGCACCATGCGCGTGACAGCGGCAAAATCCTTGATCGAGTCGTAGCCGACCTTGGCATACATATGCGGCGCCACCAGATTGGCGGGCGGGTTCGCCACGAACAGCGTGTGGCCGTCGGGCGCGGCGCGCGCCACCAGCTCGGCGGCGATGCTGCCCGCAGCACCCGGGCGGTTGTCGATAATCATGTTTTGTTTTAATGCGTCAGACGCATTCGGCGCGATGGCGCGCGGGATAATGTCGCCGGCGCTGCCGGGCGGGAAGGGCGCGATCACGCGGATCGGGCGCACGGCGGTGGCCGGCGCAGAAGGACTTTGCGCCAGCGCGGCGCCAGCAACCATGCACAGCAGAAAGGGCGGCTTCCAGATCACGGACATGACGGCATCCCGAAAATTATTGTCATCCATCGCAAAGCGATAGTAGGCGAGGATGCATGCACCGACAATATCGTTGTAAACTAATTTGGTAGCGGGATTTGTGCCGAGATTTGTACCGAGATAAGAGGGGGAGGCGACTTTGAGAATCCTGATTGTCCTGGTCTTCTTTGTTGCGACTGCCGCGGCGGCGCAGGGTAACTATCCCGCGCGCCCCGTGCGCTTGATCGTGCCGGTGGCGCCGGGCGGCGCGGCGGATTTCGCGGCGCGCTTTGTGGGCCAGCGCCTGGGGGACACGTGGGGCCATCCGGTCATCATCGACAATCGGCCGGGTGGCGCGGGCAATGTGGGCGTGGATATCACCGCCAAGGCATCGCCGGACGGCTACACCATGGTGCTGCCGATCACCTCGTTTCCGGTGAACCCGAGTCTTTACAAAGCGCTGCCGTTCGATACCGAAAAAGACCTTGCCGCCGTGGTGCTGGTGGGGTCGGGCGCGCTGGTGCTGGTGGTGAATCCGTCGGTGCCGGCAAACTCGGTCGAGCAACTGATCGCGCTGGCAAAGGCCAAACCCGGCTCGCTCAACTATGCGAATTCCGGCCACGGCACCACGGCACATCTCGCGGGCGAATTGTTCAAGCGCATGGCGGGCGTCAACGTGGTGGGCGTGCCGTATCGCGGCGGCGGGCCTTCGATCATTGATTTGATCGCGGGGCAGGTGCAACTGTATTTTTCAACGCTGCCCGCGGCGATGACGCAGGTGAAGGCGGGCAGGCTGCGCGCGCTGGGCGTCACCAGTCTCAAGCGCGTGGCGGAGTTTCCCGACATTGCGACGGTGCATGAATCCGGACTGGCGGGTTTTGACGTGACGTACTGGGTCGGATTTTTCATGCCCGCCGGATCGCCCGCCGCCGCGATACGCCGCGTCAATGCCGATACCAATCAAGTGATGAAGCTCGCCGAGACGCGCGAAAAATTTTCCGCGCAGGGTCTTGCGGTGGGCAGCGGCACGCCCGCTGAACTGGCTAGCCTGTTGAAATCCGATATCGCGAAGTGGGCGAAGGTGGTGAAAGAAGCCGGTATCCGCGGCGAGTGAAGTCGCGGATAATCCGCGAGGCGCGCGCGTAAGGGTTGGTTCCTGGTTCACAGTCGCAGGCAGTATATAAGTATTTGTTTTTAAAAGGATTTTAAATATGTCTTCCAGTGATGACACCAAGGTCGCCAAATCCCCGGTGCTGCCCGCCGATCACAAATGGACGTTCACCAAGCGCAAGGGCGTCTACGAATCCGACGTCACCGCGCTGGTGCGGCGCATGGTCGAAGACGACGCCATCCGCGAAGATCAGCGCACCGCGTGGGAACGCTGGCGTAATGATCCGACGAGCTTGAAGTAATCCGATGAGAAGCACGACCAACATCCGCAACGCGCTGACGGCCACGGGCTTTGCCCTGCTGGTGACCCCGTGTTTCGCGCAAACCGCTGCGACGAACTCAGGACAGGCCTACCCCACCAAGCCGGTGCGCTGGGTGCTCCCCTTCGCGCCCGGCGGCAATGCCGACACGCTGTCGCGCACCGTTGCGCAAAAAATTACCGACACGCTCGGTCAGCAAGTCGTCGTCGATAACCGCTCCGGCGCCAACGGCGTCATCGGCATGGAAATCGGCGCGCGTGCAGCGCCCGATGGCCACACCGTGCTGCTCGGCTACATCGCCAACGTCGCGATCATGCCGAGCATGGTATCCAAGCTGCCGTACGACATTCTCAAGGACTACACGCACATCACGCAACTGGCGAGTTCGCCGAATATTTTTGTCGCGCATCCGTCGGTCAGCGCGCGCAACTTCAAGGAACTGATCGCGCTCGCCAAGGCCAAGCCGAAGACGCTGAGTTTCGCCAGCGCCGGTGTCGCCAGCGTCGGCCATCTCACCGGCGAACTCATCAACACCATCGCCGGCATCGACTTGCAGCACGTGCCGTACAAAGGCAGCGGACAGAGCGTGATTGATCTGCTGGCCGGGCAAATACAACTGATGGTGGGCGGCATGTCCTCGGTGATGCCGCATATCAAGACGGGCCGCCTGCGCTCGCTCGCGGTCACCGGCGCGCAGCGATCAAACGCCATGCCCGACGTGCCCACGCTGGCCGAATCCGGCTTCCCCGGACTCGAAGCCACCGCGTGGTACGGCCTGCACGCGCCGGCGAATACGCCCCGGCCCATCGTCAATCGCCTGCATGCGGATATCGCCAAGGCGCTGACGCTGCCCGATGTCAAACAGCGGCTCGAAGGCGTGGGTTTTGATCTCGTCGGCAGCCCGCCCGATGTATTCGCGGCGTACATCAAAACAGAATTGGTGAAATGGGCGAAGGTGGTGAAGGCCTCCGGCGCGAAGGCCGAGTAAGGCGCGGGCAATGATCGACGGCGAAGTGAACTACGGCTTGATCGTGTGGCTGATTCTGATCGCGATGTTCGCGATGCCGTTCATACGCGGCTACAAGGAGGTGCCCGATCACCAGCGTTTCATCATCGAGCGCATGGGGAAATACACGCGCGTGTACGGGCCGGGCAAACATTTCGTTGCGCCATTTATCGACCAGGCCATTGTGATCGACCTCGATGCCGAACTGCCGGGCTGGCAGGGCATGAGCGAACGCACCATCGTGGCGAAGATTACGCGCAAACGGTATGGCGCGGA
>VFLF01000708.1 GCA_009885185.1 Nitrosomonadales bacterium
CAGCGAACCTACATATGGCGATTCACGCAGAACTGTATCCCCAGTACAGTATGGCGATGCTATGGGCCCGTCTGCCATTACAAGGCGTTTTGATTGCATGGGCGTTCTGGTTCACGCGTCCGCGCCGAATTGGAAGGTAGTCACAACAGGTTAATCCCGGTTGTACCCACGACAGTGAACTGTTCTCGTATTTTTTAGGGTCGACAACAGTTGTTGTGCTCAAAGAACGCACGAAGCTTGCCGAACTTCTTGGCTCAGCAGGTGGTAGCTGCGATGTGGTACAACGGATAGTCAACGACCGTCTCAAAGCCGCCGAACGTGGTCGGGCGTTCGAAGTGCCCTGCTCTTACCAGTGTGGCGCTGCAGTCTTGCATTTGTCCATTTCCGCACGTACTACGGCCTGCACGCCTTGCCAGTTTTGCTCGAACGCGGCAAGCGCCACTTCGTTCTTGAGCTTGAAGTTGCCGTAGATGCGGCCCTTCGTGAAGTCGGTCGCCTCAGTGAAACTAGAGCCCGTACCAAAACGACTTCGGAGGGGGGGCGACGATAAAATCACTAAACGGGAACGCTTCAACGTTCCCGTTTAGTTTCCGTGCAAGCAATGTGTTCAGGCGGCCTTGTAGAAGTAATAATCAGCTACGTATTTGACCACCTGCTTGTCGCCGACATTGGCACTGGCGCAATTACCAGCTGGCATGCCGCCGACCGTATTTACACGCTGAATGTACGTCACGCCGTTAAACAGACCGCTGCCGGTTGCAGGATTGGCCTGGACCAGTTGCAACGCAATGCCCGTCGTCGCGGGCGAAACCGCGAGTTGTTTGCCGGTCACTTTACTACCATCGTTGTGTTCCCAAGTTGGGCCGGCATAATATTTGCCGACGATCGCGCCGTTCGCGGCCTTCAAAGTGGCGTCCGGAGCTGGGGGGGACCAGCCAAATGGAGTTGCAGCGCCGGCTGCGTTTGCGCGGCATTCGTAGGTCAGTAGACCCTCGCCTTTAAGAACGCTAACAACTCGGTGACCTGCCGGCACTGCAACCGCAGCAGGAACTGTCGGCGCTGCCATTTGCTGCGACATCATGCTGCCGCAACCCACTACGCCGGCTGAAAACACAGCGGCCAGAACAGATGTAGAAAAATTGTGATTAATCGTAATCATGGTCGAATTTCTCCTATTAATATCGAGTTTGAAAATCATACCAATGCCTTTTCGCGACAACTGTACGATACCGCACAGATAGCCCATGCGTCAGAATAGTTGTCGCTCGATGTGATATCGAACTTGGGGGCGATACGGGGCAAAGATGACTCGGTACGGAGAAGCATTCAGAAACAGAGCGGTGGCGCGGTTGTTGCCGCCGCAGAGCGTCCATGTTGGCGTGGTGGCGAAAGAAATTGATACCGCTCGCGGTCTTTGGCTGGTTGTTCGCGCTCGTACTGCTTGTAATGCCAGGCTATCCCAGCAGTGATCTGTGCGAGATTGGCGTCCAGGCTTTTGGAACATTCGGCTGTACGGCAATTTGCGTTTGGAGCTGTCGTCCAAACCTTGCCGACAATTCGACCGTAGCGGTCGCGCTTGTCCCAGTCGATGTTGACGTCTTTGCCGAACACCATCCGTGACAGGCTTTCCTTGGACCGGGTTCCGAATGCTTGCTTTGACTCTGGCGCATCGATGCCGGCGAGCCGTACCTTGTATTGCTTGTGATTGGCATCGAGAGCTGTAATCGTATCGCCGTCATGGACGCCCACCACACGACCGGATAGAGTCTCGGTCCATGTCGCCAGCGGCAACAACGCCATGACCGCTAATACGCAAAGGAACTTCATCATGTCAGACCTCAAGGGCTATGCACGTCTCGCCGAATTCACCAAACTCACGGACAGGATGATAGACGATGCGTCCAAGGAGGCAGTGGTTGAAGCCGCCCGCATGCTCGCAATCCAGGTGGGGCACTACCAGCGCAAATTCGGTTTAATCTCTCTGGACGAGACGATGGCCCTGCTGGACACCGAAGAACTGTCCGAGGATCAGGCTGAATGGATGGCCGACGGCCTGGAGAATCTGGCGGTCGCCTTGGCCACGTTAGATGACGATGTCGAACTGCCTCCCACGGTGCAATAGCAACTGGGCGGGGGACGTGCTTCGACGAGCCACTAGCTTGGCGTATAGGGCGCGCGGTTTTGCTGATGGAGTTGGACAGGCGGATCAGCGGTTTACGCCCAAACCAAAAGAGCCGGACGCGACGCCAGAATTCTGGCGTGACAGGCTCTTTGACCTACTGCCGGCCGTTCAAACCAATAACCGGTTTACTGCGCCTTCAATACGGGCTTGATTGCCGGTGCTTTCTTCGCGTCTGCCTTGATTTCAGGCTTTGTGAAGAAGGGGCTGATCAACGCGTTGACCAAGGCCAGTGTTTCCAGGGCTTTCTGTTGCTGATTAGCGGGCAAGAGAAGCTGCCGAATACTTTTCGACGTAGATATTTTTTGACTGATGTTTGCTGTGTTCATTTTATAATCCTCGTTATATTTGTGGTTACCATTGCATATTGTGGAATAACTGCTTTAAAACCAATTACTTCACACACAGTCAGACATAAGGTTCCAATTTTTGTTGCACGGCAATATATGAGCAGTTCTTGATCTTATATCAAGTATTTCTAATGCGACGACGGGGTTGAGGCTGGTAGGGATGGGTTAAAGCTGCGATCATGGCTGTTTATATATACAGTTAACTCCATGAAGCCCATTCCCGCAGCAAAGCTCGCCCCGGTTCGCCTGTTTCCCCTATACGCCAGTAAAGTTGTCGCTGGTTTTCCGTCACCGGCCGACGATTACATCGAAGCGCGGCTGGACCTCAATGAGTATCTGGTACGGCACAAGGAGGCGACGTTCTTCCTTCGGGTGAAAGGGGATTCCATGAAGGGGGCCAATATCCACGATGGAAACCTGCTGATCGTGGACAAGGCGCTGGAACCCAAGCACAACCACATCATCGTGGCGGTGACCAACGGCGAACTGACGGTCAAGCGCCTGTATAAGTGGCGTGGTGTGGTCAAGCTGATGGCTGCCAATGATGCCTATCCGGATATCCTGATAACCGCAGAATCCGAACTGACTGTGTGGGGTGTGGTGAAGCATGTCGTCCACACCTTCGGCTGACATCTATGCCCTTGTCGACGTAAACAACTTTTACGTCTCCTGCGAGAGGGTTTTTGATCCCAGGCTTGAAGGCCGGCCTATGGTGGTTCTGTCGAACAACGACGGCTGCGCGATTGCCCGCAGTAACGAGGTGAAAGCCCTCGGGGTCAAGATGGGCGCTCCGTGGTTCAAGATGAAAGATTTCGCACGCCAGCACAACATCGTGGCGTATTCCTCGAACTACGCGCTCTACGGAGATATGAGCAACCGGGTAACCAACACGCTGCGAGGTTTCTCGCCGGACATCGAGGTCTACAGTATCGATGAGAGCTTTTTGCGGATTGAACGGGTCGCACACCTCTATGAGAGCGTGATTGCCATGGGGCAGCAGATACGAGAACGTGTAAGGCAATGGACCGGACTGCCGGTGTGTGTGGGCTGTGGTCCCACCAAGACATTGGCAAAACTCGCCAATCATATGGCGAAGAAAAATCCTATCTTCAACGGCGTCTGTGACCTGCATGCACTGAGTAGGACAGAGCGGCGGCAGTGGATGTCGCAAATCGAAGTAGGGGAGGTGTGGGGCGTGGGCCG
>VFLF01000598.1 GCA_009885185.1 Nitrosomonadales bacterium
CCAAATCATTCTGAGCGAAAGCGTACGCTTGCGATTCAGCACTTCATGGGAACGAGTCAAGTCTCGCATTATCGTGTCCACACTCGGCAAATCAGCGGCCGTCGGTCGAGTAGGGCGCCGATGCACCATCGAGCAATGCCGGATCCGGCTGGGGGTATTGCATGATCAGTACTTCGGCGCCATCCGGACCGGCGGTTGCGTCCGGTCCGCCCTCGCCAGCGCAGGCGAATGCCAGCGATTCGTAGGGCAACGGTTTGCCTTCGTGTATCAGCGTCCCCGCGGCGACCATCAGGTGACGTCCGGCGCCGCCGCATTCCGCAGGCCATGCGGCTGGCGCGCCCGGCGGCAACCGCAGCATCCAGGCGGCGAGCCCATCCGCATGCCGTTCAACGATGGCATCCAGCACGGGTTCCTTCCGCGCGCGCATCGATTCGGGTGTACCTATGCGCAGTTCACTCGCGCCCTTGAGAATAAAGCGCCGTTTCGAGGGGCGGATCGCTTCCTTGACGCCGGGTGCGGCGAGCATGCAGGCGCCGGGGTCGGAGCGGGCGCGCAGGGTAAAATAGGTGACGCCTTCCAGCTCTGGCACGATGGGGCCGTACGCGGTATACGGGTCGGTAAAGTGCAGCGCCACAGGCGTTACGTCTGCGCGCCCCAGTTTGCCCGCGCCCTCGATGATGACTTGCCACTGTTCCGTCTGGTGGTAATGCGCGTGGGTGATGTTCTGGTGTTCCTGGCGTACGGTGTAGGCCTGCGGCGAGACGCCGGTCTCGGGTGTTCGCGGTTTCTCCCACGGGCCGAGGAACAATGTCTTGGTGGCTTTGCCGCCGCCAAGCGGTAGCGTAACCTCGCGCTTTTGCGCGGCAACATCGAGGCTGGAAACAACTTGCATGGTGAATCTCCGGTAAACGCAATCGATTCGGATACCCCGATCATAGCGCAGGGCATTCAAATCCGCGCCACCACTTTGCCCGCCGTATTCTCGCCATAGGCCCGCTAATTCGCCGACACCGTTGTAATGCTAACGGGCCTTGCCTTTTGCCTATCAAGCTCGTTGCTCTGCTCCCGAAAGGGTCAATAACCTGCGCCTGCCCCTCCAGTGCGCTGGATAAAATCATAGGTCGCAATCGCGCAGTGATCCGGTTCCGTGGCCGCCACATGATACGAATCACCGGCGATCGGCAGCAGTTCTGAACGCGGTATTTTCTCCTGCCATGCGCGCGTGTGCGCAACCGATGCGAGTCCGCTGCCTTGTGAGGCGATGACCAGCGTGGGGCATTGAATGCGCGGCATATCCGCGGCGAGATCGATGCCGGGCACCATCGGGATGAAGCCAAGCTGGCTCGACAGCGGCGTTTTGCCCATGAGCTGTGCCCACCACTCAGCCCCCGCCGCAGGGAACTTTGATCCCAGCCGTCCGGGCATGGTCCACCGCGCCCAGCTCTCGACGCCTTTTTGTTCGAGATGTTCGAACCACGATTGCGCGCGGTCGCCTAGCGCGTCCTGACCTGACGCGAGCCCGCCGGCGACCGTCAGTGTGCGCACCATCTGCGGATGGCGCGCCGCAAAGCGCAGCGAGATGGTAGCGCCGATCTTGGCGCCGACGAGATGAAAGGTTTTGACGCCGAGGCCTGATAGCAGCTTGACGTAATCGTCGATGATGCCGTCGAGTGACCATGGATAGTCGCGCGGCATCGGTGTCGAGCGGCCGAATCCGCGCATGTCGGGCCGCACCACGCGATAGCGGCGGGCGAGGTGCGGAATCCAGCCGTACCAGACATCGCCGTTCTCGGAGTTTCCGTGCAGCAGCACCACGGTTTCCGGCGCGGTCCACGGGTCGGTAAAATCGTCGATCTGGTAGTACATCTCCAGATCGGAGGCTATGCGGGCTGTGGGCATCGGAAGTTGTCCTTGGGATATTTGCGGGTATCTATTCGGGCCGGATGCCGGCGCTTTGTATCACCTTCGCCCATTTCGCCACATCGGCTTTGACGATGGCGGCGAATTCTGCCGGCGTATTGGCGATGATGTCGGCGCCGTTCTGCGTGAAGCGTTCGACAACATCCGGCGTGCGCAGCACCTTGACGATCTCGGCGTGCAGCCTGTCGATGATGGGTTTGGGTGTGTTGGCCGGCGCGAGGATGCCGTTCCATCCGATCACTTCGAAGCCGGGCACCCCTGCTTCGTCGATGGTGGGCACGTTGGGCAGCACGGCAAGGCGCGTTTTCGTCGATACGCCGAGCGCGCGTGTCTTGCCTGCCTTGACCTGGGGCACCGCGGTAATCGGCGGGTCGAAGAACATGCCGACTTCCCCGGAGATCAGCGCCGTAATCACTTGCGGCGCGCCCTTGTATGGCACGTGCGTGATCTGCGCTCCGCTCATGGAACGGAACAACTCCGCCGCCAGATGGCCCAGGCTGCCTTTACCGGTTGAACCGTAATTGAGAGTGCCCGGCTGGCTTTTCGCCAGTGCGATGAGTTCCTTCACCGATTTCGCCGGCAGCGCATGGGTGACGGTGAGCACCAGCCGCACGCCGCTCACCATGGTGATCGGCGAAAAGTCGTTAACTGTATCGTAAGGCATCTTCGCGAACAGGCTGGGGTTAGCCGGATGCGACGGATACACCATCAGCAGCATGTAACCGTCCGGCGCTGACTTGGCGACGATTTCCGAGCCGACGATGCCGCTCGCGCCGGTTCGGTTGTCGACCAGCACTTGCTGGCCGACGTTTTCGCCCAGCTTCTGCGCAACGATGCGGGCGAGAAGATCCGTGATACCGCCGGCGCCGGCAGGAACGACGAGGCGGATCGGTTTGTTCGGATACGTCTGCGCAACGGCGGTGTGCGCGAAGCTAAATAAACTCGCTACGACTGCGAATGTGCCTGACCACAACGTGCGCTGAAACCTGACCATACTTACCACCTTGCAGAGAAAGGCGCACCGGGTTGCGCCGAAGGACCAGGCTGCGAAAGTATCTTGTTTGCCATTCTAGTTTCCGCCGATGAGAGCATCAACCCGCCTTGAGTTGGGCCACCTTGACCGCCGGGCCGAACAAGTCGAATTCCCTGCGGATGAATTGTGCAAACTCCTGTGGCGTATTGACGACCACCTCCGCGCCCTGACGCGTCATCTGCTCGCGAAACGCGGGTGTTGCCGCGACCTTGCCCAGCGTTGCGTATAGCAGGTGCAGCACGGGCTTGGAAACCGCGCGGGGTGCAATCAGGCCATTCCAGCCGCTCGATTCGAAATTAAACCCCTGTTCGATGAAGGTGGGTATCTCGGGCAAATCCTGTGCGCGCTTGCGTGCGCTCAGTGCCAGCGCCTTCAGCCGCCCGGACTTGATGTGCCCGACGGTAGCGGGCAGCGGTGTCACGCTGAACTGCGCTTCGTTGCCCAGCACGGCTGTTACCGATGCACCGGCGCCTTTGTACGGCACATGCAGCACGTTGATGCCGGAGACCTGTGAAAACATCACGCCCGCCAGGTGGCTTTGCGAGCCGGGCCCCGCCGATGCCATGTTGATTAGTCCTGGGCGCGATTTCGCGAGGGCCACAAAGTCTTTCGGGTTGGCTGCGGCTAGCGAGGGATGCGCAATGAACACGTTGTAGGTGATGCCGTACAGCGA
>VFLF01000323.1 GCA_009885185.1 Nitrosomonadales bacterium
CGCTGGCGCTGTCGCACCAGATCGCGGTGATGAACGAGGGACGCATCGTGCAGATCGGCAGCCCGCGTGACATTTACGAGCGGCCGCGCGATCCCTTCGTCGCCGATTTTGTCGGCACCAGCAATTTTATTGACGCCACCGTCCGCGGGCCTTTGGAAGTTGCGGGCGGCTACCGCGTCAGCACCGCGCTGGGCGATCTGGATGCGCGTTCGGTGGATACGCTCGCCGCTGGCGACAAGGCCGTGATCGCGGTCCGCCCCGAAGACGTGGCGCTGCACGAAGCGCCGCCCGCGGGCGGAAGCAACGCTTGTCAGGGCAAGGTGGAGGCGCAGGTGTTCCTCGGCGAGTGCATGGATTTTCAGGTGCGTGTGGGCGAAACGCTGCTGCTTGCGCGCGCGCACCCGTCGCTGCGCGCGCCGGTCGGCGGCACGCTGCACATCACCATGAATCCTGAAAAATGCGTGGCGATACCCAATGCAAATGCCCCATAGCGGTATTTACAATTATTTAATAAAAACAAATACTTACATATTTTTCGCAATGAACGTTGTAGTAACAAGAACCGGAGACTGACCATGGCCAAGGACGCATTGGTATCGGACGAAATGGCGAAAAAGTTCGCCACCGAAAAAGAAACGCCGTACACCCGCTGGGTAAAAAGCGAGGGATTGGACATCATCTCCGCGCACTATGTGCCCAATCTGCACACGGTCGAATTGAAACCGTGGGCGCGGCGCGAGGCGCGCGGCGTGTATCTGAATCACGAGGCGTCGCGCACCTCCAACGATTGTTATGTGTGCGAGATTTCGTCGGGCGGCAAGCTGCCGCCGCACCGCCAATTGTTCGAGGAAATGATTTTGATCCTCGACGGCCGCGGCTCGACAACCGTGTGGAACGATGCCGGCAAGCGCATCACCTTTGAGTGGAAGGCCGGCGCGCTATTCGCGATCCCGCTAAATACCTGGCATCAGCATTTCAACGGATCAGGTAAGGAACCGGCGCGTTACGTGGCAGTCACCAACGGCCCCGCGATCATCAATATGTATGAAGAGCCGGAGTTCCTGTTCAACACCAAGCACGATTTCAAAAATCGTTTCGCCGGAGAGCCGGATTACTTCAGCAACAAGGGCGAGCAAAAAGGCCTTCTACTGGAAACCAATTTCGTCGCCGACGCGGTGAACCTGCCGCTGATCAGCGCCAAGGAACGCGGCGCGGGCGGCGGGCATATCCGCTTCAACATGGCGCGCGGCTCGATGAACAGCCACATCTCGCAGTTCCCCGTCGGCACCTACAAAAAAGCGCACTCGCACGGCCCTGGTGCGCACGTCATCATCCTCACCGGCGAAGGCTATTCGCTGATGTGGCCGGAGGGCGAGGAACCGCGCCGGTACGAATGGCACATCGGCTCGA
>VFLF01000563.1 GCA_009885185.1 Nitrosomonadales bacterium
AACGCGGGCGCAACGCCCTTGTAGACGATATGCGCGATATCGATTTTCGCCATCGATTTCAACATTTCGCCGGCAATATGCGGCGGGCCGCCGGGGCCGGACGAGCCGTAGTTCATCTTGCCGGGATTGGCGCGCGCGTGTGCAATAAATTCCTGCATCGATTTCGCCGGCACCGACGGATGCACCACCAGCACCAGCGGCGACAGCGTCGCCTGCGTGATGAATTCAAAATCCTTGCGGATATCAAACGGCAGGCTCTTGTACATCCACGGATAACCCGCGTGGTTGCTGGTGCACACCAGCGCGGTGTAGCCGTCGGGCGCGGCGCGCGCGGTCAGCTCGGTGGCGACGATGCCGCTGGCGGCTGGGCGGTTGTCCACCACCACGGTTTGCCCCACGCGATCCATCAGGCGCGGCGTAATCACCCGCGCCATCAGGTCCGCGCCGCCGCCGGGCGCAAACGGCACCAGGATGCGTATCGGCTTGGTGGGATAGGCTGGGGCCGTGGCTTGCGCCTGTGCGCCCGCCGCCATGGCCAACAACGTAGCCGCAGCCAGCGCCTGCTGGATGGTGTGCTTTTTCATAACCCTGCTCCCCAGAACTATTTGAATGACCGTATTGTGCCAAAATACACGGAGTGTCGCCGGATAACGTGCTGGTGCGTTATATCGAGACAATCACACCGGAGGAGAACCCGCAATGAAACGCACGACCGTACGTCGCCTGGCGCGCGCATTGGCATGCGCCGCCACCTTGCTGCTTGCCGCCACGGCTTATGCCCAGCAGCAGGAATACCCCATCCGCCCGATACGCGTGGTGATTCCATGGCCGCCAGGGCAGGCGACCGATCTCGCCGCGCGCGTGATCGGCCAGAAGCTGAGTGAAATCGCCGGCTGGACATTGGTCATGGACAACCGCCCCGGCGCAGGTGGCCAGATCGGCACCGACATCGTGTCCAAGGCCGCGCCCGACGGCTACACACTGCTCGCCGCCTCCAGCGGCCCGGTGACTGTGGGGCCGTTGCTGCAAAAAGTGCCCTACGTGCCGCTGCGCGATCTGGCGCCAGTGGCAATAGCCGGCCTGTCGCCGTACATCCTGGTGACAGCGCCGTCGTTTCCGGCCAAGGACATGAAAGAGTTCTTGGCCGTGGTGAAAGGCAGCCCCGGCAAGTTCACTTATGCCTCGTCGGGCACCGGCGCGGCCGCGCATCTTGCGGTCGAGTATTTCAACGGCGTCGCCGGGATCAAGGCCACGCACGTGCCGTACAAAGGCAGCATCCCCGCGCTCACCGATATTGTCGGCGGACAGGTCACCTACATGACCGAAACCGTGGCGGCCACCATGCCGTTCATCCGTCAGGGCCGGCTGAAGGCCTACGGCATTTCTGTCAGCAAACAAAGCCCGCTCGCGCCCGGCATTCCCACCATCGCCGCCGCCGCAGACATGCCCGGCTTCGACTTCGCGGCATGGATCGGCATCATGGTGGCGGCTGGCACGCCCAAACACCTGATCGACCGGATCACCTCCGGCGTGGACAAGGTGCTGCAAACGCAGGACGCGCGCGACAAAATCGCCCTTGCCGGACTTGACCCGCAGTATCACCGCGCCGATCAGATGGGCGAGTATCTGAAACGACAAAGCAGCCAGGTTGCGGACATTATCAAGCGCACCGGTATCAAGATCGAATAACGCGGCGGCACGCCCGCCACGCATAAAAAAACGGCGCATCCCTGATGCGCTGTTTTTACGTAACTATTTGTTTTTATTGATTATTTTTCAATCACCGTGACACGCCGGTAATCGCCGTTTTCAGTCACGCGAAACTCGCCACGGTTGACGTTCTTGATGCGCCCGTCTTTTAGCCACGCCACCGAACTCTCGTGCAGCACGCGACGCTGCTTCTCCCACACCATGAAGTGCGAGGCGCACGCGACATCGATAAACACTTTCTCTTTTGAACTGATCTGCTCGAACACGGTGCGGCGCTCTTTCAGCCGGTCGTACTCGCCCACCACGATCAGCGTGGGCGTCAACACTTTCGTGACCATTTCTTTCGTCCAGCCAAAACCAGTGGCGATGCGCCCGCGCATCACGCCGATGCCTTCCGGTCCCCACGTCGAGCCCACCTTGTCCCACTTCATGATCTCGGCCCACACCGCGTCGCGCGCGCCGGGCTCGACCTGACCGGGGCAGCGCACGTCCGGGTCCCAACGCTTTAACTCGAAATCATCGCGCGTCTGTAAACTCATCGGCGCGCCTGCTGCGGGCTTGTCGGGAATCGGCCCGTCGATGGTCGGACTCGGCGCATACAGCATCGCGCGTTCGATTTTGGTCGGGTGCTGCGCGATGTAACCGCCGACGCGCGGCCCGCCCGCCGACCAGCCGATGATATGAATGCGCCGCGTGCGGTTAATTTTCCGCAAATGGTCCACCACCGCATCGATTTCCTTCCAGTCGTCGCGGATGGTGTTGAACTGATGCGGATACGCCGGTGGGCAAGTGCTTTGCAGCGGCCGCCCCATGATGAGGCTCTGCTGCTTCGGGTCAACGTTGCACGGATCATCCATCATCGGCTTGGGCGATCCGCCGTAGCCGCTCAAATCCATGGTGAAGGTGTTGAAGCCGGCGCGCGCCAGATGCGCCATCCAGTTGTAATCCTTGTACTCCAGATCGTAATCGGGCACGCCGGGCACGGTGGCGCCGTGAACGAACAACACCACCGGCGCAATGCGGCCTTTTTTGATCGTCAGCACCTTGTTCCGCACAAAGAGGCCGACCTTTTGCCCGGCATTCGCCGGCACGGTGGACACGTGATCGACAAACAAATCTTGCGTGAAAAACTCTTCCTTGGTCGCGGCTGCGCTCATGGCGGTCATGGGCAGCAGCAACAAAAACCAGGCGAATAGCCTGTGCATAAAGGTCTCTCCCCAAAAAACATCTATACCGCTGCCTTGGCCGGCGTGTGCGCGCGGGTATCGGCCGGCACCGTGGCGCGCGTGAGTTCATGGATGGTCGCCAGTTGCGCGCAGCGCTCGGCGGTTTCAAACAGTTTTTTCGCGCCCGCGCTGCCCAGCACGCGCCCCGCGCAATCGAGAAACTTCTCCTCGCGGTCGGCGGGTGTCATCGGCCACGCGGGCGAACCCGGCACGCGGTCGATGTGCAGCTTGAAGACGCCTCGCGTGGTTTCGATTTCGATATCGTTATAACCCGTGGTGCCGGAAAATGTTTTTTCGTGCGGAATGCGAAACCGCTCGACCTTCGGCATCAGCGCGCGGATCGCCGGACGCTGCACCATCGCATCGGTGAAGGTCTCCATCGTCAGCTTGCCGTCGAGCAGCACTGCCGCCGCGTTGTACTCCATGCTGAACTTGCCTTCCAGCCCGGTGTGCGGGTCAAAATGAATCAGCGGCGTATCCGCTCCCGGCAAAAAGCCGATGCGCACCTTGGTGACTTCTTCCTTTGTGATGCTGTGCTGCTTGATCATCTCGAACATGCCGCCCACTGGCCGGTGGTTGCAGTAGCAGCACGGAAAGCGCTTGACGTAGATGCCGGGCGTTAGCATCTCCCACGGCTTGCCGAGATTTTTCAACGTCGATTCCAGCGGAACGGCGTCCGCGCCCGCATAGGTGCTGAAAAAATTATTCTTGCCGTCGAAGATTTGC
>VFLF01000651.1 GCA_009885185.1 Nitrosomonadales bacterium
CATCAGCCCCGGCGCGCTTGAAGGCCAGCAGGCTTTCCATCATCACTGCGTCGTGGTCCAGCCAGCCGTTCTGCGCGGCGGCTTTCAACATGGCGTATTCGCCGCTCACCTGATATACGTAGGTCGGTACGCGGAACTCGTCTTTCACGCGGCGCACGATGTCGAGGTACGGCATGCCGGGCTTGACCATCACCATGTCGGCGCCTTCTTCGAGATCGAGCGCGACTTCGCGCAGCGCTTCATCGCTGTTGGCGGGATCCATTTGGTAGGTGTATTTGTTGCCGCCGCCCAGCGTTTTGCTCGAGCCCACGGCATCGCGAAACGGGCCATAAAAGCCCGATGCGTACTTCGCGGCGTACGACAAAATGCGTGTATGAATAAAACTTTTGCCGTCGAGCGCTGTGCGTATCGCGCCGACGCGGCCATCCATCATGTCCGACGGCGCAACGATATCCACGCCCGCGCCCGCGCACACCAGCGCCTGCTGTTGCAGCACGCGCACGGTTTTGTCGTTGAGCACATAGCCGTTGCCATCAAGCACGCCGTCGTGGCCGTGCGTGGTGTACGGATCGAGCGCGGCGTCGGTGATCACGCCCAACTCAGGAAAGCGTTTTTTCAACGCGGCCACCGCACGCGGCACCAAGCCTTTCGGGTTGACGGCTTCGCGCCCGTCGGCGGTTTTCAGGCGCGCTTCCACGGCGGGAAATAGCGCCAGCGCCGGGATGCCGAGCTTCACGCATTCGTCGGCGCGCGCCAACAATTTGTCGATGGTGTAGCGCTCGACGCCGGGCATGGAGTCGATTTTCTGCGTGCGGTTCTTGCCGTCGATGATGAACACCGGATAAATCAGATTGTCCACGGACAGACGATTTTCGCGCATTAGTCGTCGCGAGAAATCATCCCGTCGCATGCGGCGCATGCGACGTAGGGGAAAGGTGCCCAGGGCTGGTGTACGCTGTGTACTCATAAGATGATGATTACAGAGAGAAAATAATCGGGAACTCCGGGCGATTATAAGCGTCTTAGAAGTAGACGCGTTTTTCGTCTCCCGCTTCACCTCCCTGAGCGGGCGCCTTAATTTCGGATTACGTCCAATTAAGGCATTTTCACCCCCCGGTTTACTCCCCTTTACCGGGGGGTTTTTCTGTACGCTATTCCGGTGCCTCGGTTGGCGCTACAGCCGGTCCCTCAGCCGGTGCATCAAGCCATCCGGCGACCACTGAATTCGCCTCCGCCACGCCGCGATTCGCCGTGGCGGAAAAGAGTTGCACCGTGCAATTGGCGTAGCCGCGCGCCAATTCGCCCTTTACGTTACGCAGTATCGCCATCGATTCGCTTTGGGTCAGTTTATCGGCCTTGGTCAGAAGCACATGTATGGGCCGCCGCGTGGGCGAAAACCAAGCGATTAACTGCGCGTCCAAGGGTTTGATGCCATGGCGGGAGTCAGTCAAAATAATCAATCCACACAATGATTTGCGTTCTGTCAGGTAAGCGCTTATTAACTCACCCCAGTGGGCGCGTTCGGTTTTCGAGACCTTGGCATAGCCGTAGCCCGGCAAATCCACCCAGCGGCGGTTTTTACCCGCGCCGAAAAAGTTGATGGTTTGCGTGCGTCCGGGCGTTTTACTCACAAACGCCAATTTGTGTTTGGCCGCCAGCGCATTGATGGCGCTGGATTTTCCCGCGTTGGAGCGCCCGGCAAAAGCGACCTCGCGGCCCGTGTCCGGCCACATTTCCTCCATGCGGTGCGCGGAGGCCAAAAATTCGACGGCGGGATGGGTCATCGGAGGAATGCGCCAAGCGGCGCCTAGGTCTTTGTAAATGCGCCGTATTCTGGCGCGTAAATAGCCGTGTACTATACAATACGGCGCTGGTAATTCCCCTGTCTATTTTGTGTCCTTCGGAGCTTTCATGAAATTCCGCCTGATCTTGGCGACTGCCGCCTTTGCCGCCGCCGCCCATGCGCCCACACTGTTTGCGCAATACGTCGTCAAAGGCGACGCGGCCAAGGGCCAGGAAATCGCCGCCAAAGTGTGCGCGGCCTGTCACGGTCCGGACGGCAACAGCCCGCTGGCGGTCAACCCCAGCCTTGCCGGGCAGCATGCGGAATACATTTACAAGCAACTCGGCAACTTCAAATCCAAAGACGGCAAACCCGCCGAGCGCAACAACGCCATCATGGCTGGAAATGTCGCTGGCCTGAGCGACGACGACATGAAAAATCTTGCGGCGTATTACGCCAGCCAGACGCCGCGCCCGCGCGCCGCGCGCGATGCAGAACTGGTCAAACAGGGACAACTGATTTATCGCGGCGGTATCGCGGCCAAGGGCTTGGCGGCCTGCGCGTCGTGCCACTCACCCAACGGCGCGGGCCTGCCGACGCAATATCCGCGCATCGCCGGCCAGCACGCCGAATACACCGCCGCGCAGTTGAAGGCGTTTCGCTCGGGTGAACGCAAGAATGACCTCAACAGCATGATGCGCACCGTCGCCGGCAAATTGTCGGACCGTGAGATGGCTGCCGTGTCGGAATATATCGCCGGGCTGCGCTAGGCGATCACTATATAAGTATTTGTTTTAAAACAACTATTTATAGAGCAGCAAAAGCCTTATCTGCGGCTGTCAGAGTTTTTTCGATGTCGGCCGCGCTGTGTGCCGACGACACAAACCCCGCTTCATACGCCGATGGCGCGAGATAAACGCCTTCTGCCAGCATGGCGTGAAAAAACGTGTTGAAGCGTTCCTTGTCGCACTGCATAACTTCCGCGTAGGTTTGCGGCGGCCCGTTGCTCAAATCGCGAAAATACACCCCGAACATGCCGCCGACGTGCTGCGCGCAAAACGCGATTTTGCGCGCTGCCGCCGCTTCGTTTAGCCCTTTGCACAGCGTGTAAGCGGTCGTGGTGAGCTTGTCGTAGAAACCCGGCGCCTGCACCAGCGCCAGCGTGGCCAAGCCGGCGGCCACGGCCACCGGATTGCCCGACAGCGTGCCGGCCTGATACACCGGCCCCAGCGGCGCCACGCACTGCATGATGTCGCGCCGGCCGCCGAACGCACCCACCGGCATGCCGCCGCCGATCACCTTGCCCAGCGTCGTCATGTCGGGTTTGATGCCGTACAACGCCTGCGCGCCGCCCAGCGCGACACGAAAGCCGGTCATCACTTCGTCAAAAATCAGCACCGCGCCGTACTGCGTGCATAGCTCGCGCAGCCGTTGCAGAAAACCCGCCCTCGGCGCGATCAAGTTGGCGTTGCCCACCACCGGTTCGACGATCACTGCGGCAATATCATTACCTTCGCGTTCAAATGCCGCGCATAACGTCGCTTCATCGTTGAAATCGAGCACCAGCGTATGCGCCGTTGTTTCCGGCGGCACGCCCGCCGATGACGGCTGGCCGAAAGTGAGCGCGCCCGATCCCGCCTTCACGAGCAGCGAATCCGCGTGACCGTGGTAACAGCCCTCGAACTTCACAATCTTCGAGCGTCCGGTAAACCCGCGCGCAACGCGAATCGCGCTCATGGTGGCTTCGGTACCGGAGCTGACAAGGCGCACCATTTCCATCGATGGCACCAGTTTCACCAGCAGGCTCGCCATGTCCAGTTCCGCCTCAGTCGGCGCGCCAAACGACAGGCCGCGCTCGGCGGCCTGCTGCACGGCCTTCACCACGTCCGGATGCGCATGGCCGACGATCAACGGCCCCCAGGAACCGACATAATCGATATATACATTGCCGTCGGCATCCCAGATCTGCGCGCCGCGTCCGCGCTTGATGAAGGGTGGTATGCCGCCCACCGAGCGAAATGCGCGCACGGGGGAATTGACGCCGCCGGGAATCAGCAATTGCGCATGATTAAACAGTTTCTGGCTTTGTTTCATAGGGCGTCACCAAACAGCGCGTTGAATTTTTGCGCGGCCAGCGTCACATCCGGCGCGCCGAACAAGGCCGTGATCACCGCCACGCTGTGCGCGCCAGCAGCGATCAACAGAGAAGCATTTTCCAGCGTTATGCCGCCGATGGCCACCACCGGCACGGCGAATTTTTGTTTGGCTTCGGTCAATAAGGCAGGGGTCGAACGCACCGCGCCAGGCTTCACGGTCGAGACAAAAAAACTGCCAAATGCGATGTGATCCGCGCCCTCGGCAATCGCTCGTTCGGCGTTGTCGAGGCTGCGGTAGCACGATGCGCCCAGCCACTTATCCGGCCCCAGCCGCGCGCGTGCCGCCGCCAGCGAGCCGTCTTCGCCGCCCAGGTGCAAACCGTCGGCATCGACCGCCAAGGCCAACTCAAGATCGTCGTTGATGATCAACGCCGCATCGTATTCACGGCATAACGCGCGCAACGCGACCGCCTGCTCGCGGCGCAACCGAGGGTCCGCCGTTTTGTTGCGATATTGCAGCAGACGCATGCCACCATCGAGCGCGGCGCGCACCCGCGTCACCAGACGTGCGCTGTCTGCATCGTCCGGGGTAACCCCATACAAGCCGCGCATGTGTTTCATTTCGTGTCCGCCTCCGAATCTTTCTCAGACTCGGCGCGCTCGTCCTCCCGTGCCCAGAACAAGCGGTCGGGGATGTGTTGTCCCATGCCCGCGCGAAACCCCGCCTTCAACGTCTGCCAGGTGTATTCCTGCGCGTCTTTTACCGCCTCGTCCATCGGCAGGCCGTTGGCGATGGTGGCCGCGATGGCGGAGGCCAGCGTGCAACCCGAACCGTGGTACTGCCCCGGCAGGCGCGGCCATGATTCACTGCTGACCTTGCCCGATTCACCGTACAGGATGTTGACTACTTGCAGGGTATTCTCGTGCGTGCCGGTGATCAGCACGTACTCGCAACCCGATGCAATGATGCGTTTCGCGCATTCCGCCAGATCGGGATCGTCCTTGTCATCGCGGTCGTTCAACGCGAGCCGGCGCGCTTCCAGGCTGTTAGGCGTGATGATGGTAGTTTGCGGAATCAGCAATTCACGCATTGCGACCACGATGTCTTCGTTGGCCAGTTCATCACCGCGACCGGAACTCAGCACCGGGTCGAGTATCAGGGGAATCTCGGGGTAATCCGACACCACTTCGGCGATAGCGGTGACGTTATCCACGCTGCCGATAACGCCTATTTTGAACGCCGCCACCGGCATGTCTTCAAGCACGCAGCGCGCCTGATCGGCGATCCAGTCGGCGTCGAGGGCCATGATATCGTCCACGCCCATCGTATCCTGCACGGTGATCGCGGTAATCACCGACAACGGATGGCAACCCATGCTGGCGAGTGTGAGTATGTCCGCCTGCATGCCCGCGCCGCCGGTGGGATCGGTGGCGGAAAAAACCAGAACAATAGGCGGAACTTCAGGCATAAAGATGATCGGGAAAGAAAAGCGCGGAAGAAACTACGCGCCGGATAGATTAAAATTCGATTCTAGCGCAATTCCCGTATTCACCCCTTCATTAAGCATTATCCATCATGGCAAACGAATCACCGAAGAACGCAACTGAGTATAAATCGTGGATGTGTCTCATCTGCGGCTGGATTTACAGCGAAGAAGCGGGCTTGCCCGACGAAGGCATCGCGCCCGGCACCAAATGGGAAGACGTGCCAATGAACTGGACGTGTCCCGAGTGCGGCGCGCGCAAGGACGATTTTGAAATGGTGCAGATCTAACCAAAATTTCACACAGGAGCGCCCCTATGAGAATGCTGCATACCATGATCCGCGTTGGCGACCTGCAACGCTCGATCGACTTTTATACGCAAGTGCTCGGCATGAAGCTGCTGCGCCAATCCGAGTATCCATCGGGTCGCTTCACCAACACCTTCGTGGGTTACGACGACGAATCAAAAACGTCGGTGCTGGAGCTGACCTACAACTGGGACACTAAGTCCTACGACCTGGGCAACGGCTACGGCCACGTGGCGATTGAAGTCGACGACGCCTACAAAACCTGCGAGGAAGTCAAAAAGCGCGGCGGCAAAGTCACGCGCGAACCGGGCCCGATGAAACACGGCACCACCGTGATTGCGTTTGTCGAAGACCCGGATGGATACAAGATCGAGTTTGTGCAGCGGAAGAACGCTTAAGAAGTTTGCTGTCGCGACACTCCATTGGCGATTCGCACAAAATCGCCCACCGCCAGCGTCTCCGCCCGCGCCTGCGGATCGATGCCCAACGCCTCAAAATCTTTCAGGTCCAGCACGTTGCGTAGCGTATTGCGCAGCGTCTTGCGCCGCTGTGAAAACGCGGTGGTGACGATGCGGGCGAACAGCGCTTCATCGGTGGCCGTGCGTTCATGTTTTGCGCGCGGCAGCATGCGTATCACGGCGGAGTTCACTTTCGGCACCGGGTAGAACGCCTCCGGCCCCACGACGAGCACTTTTTCCATCTCGAAGCGGTATTGCAGCGCGACCGACAGGCGTCCGTAGGCCGACGTGTCGGGCGCGGCGACCATGCGATCCACCACTTCTTTTTGCAGCATGGCGTGGATGTCGCGCACGCAATCGATTTGTTCGGTGAGGTGAAACAGCAGCGGGGTGGAGATGTTGTACGGCAGATTGCCTACTATGCGCAGATTCGTGCCGAGCGAGGCAAAATCGAATTTAAGCGCATCACCTTCATGGATCACAACGTTACCACCGGTGTATTGCCCGCGCAGCCGGCTGACGATATCGCGGTCCAGTTCGATCACGTGCAACTGCTTCAATGCCTTGGCCAGCGGATTGGTCAGCGCGCCCAACCCCGGACCGATCTCCACCATCAGGTCATCGGGACGCGGTCCGATGGCGTGAATGATGTCTTGTATAACTTCTTGTTTTTGAAGGAAATTTTGCCCGAAGCGTTTGCGGGGTTGGTGGCCCACGGCGGTCAATCTTTGCGCTTGGCGTTGGCCAGATCGATGGCGAGTTTGACCGCCTCGATCAGGCTACCCGGGTCGGCCTTGCCCTGACCCGCGATGTCGAGAGCGGTGCCGTGATCGACCGAGGTGCGGATGATCGGCAGGCCCAGCGTGATGTTCACGCCCGCGCCGAAGCTCGCGTATTTCAGCACCGGCAAGCCTTGATCGTGATACATCG
>VFLF01000259.1 GCA_009885185.1 Nitrosomonadales bacterium
CGCGGGCTGCGCGGCCACAGGGCTTGATAGAAACCGTCTTTGGCGTCGAACATGGTTGCTTGCTCCTGAACAATACGTTGATGATGAGTCGATTATCAGCGGTTCGCCAGTGACAGTCTAGCGAGGGTGTTCACATCGTGTTAGGCTTCGCGCGCATTTTCAACAGGAGAGTTTCATGCGCTTTCGCCTCGTCGCCATCAGCCTACTGGCGTTGGTTTCCGCCACCGCGCTCGCGCAGCAATACCCCACCCGCCCCATCCGCATGCTGATCCCATTTACCGCGGGCAGCGCCGCCGATGTGATCGCGCGCGCGATGGAGCCGGCGATGCGCGAGCGGCTCGGTCAGGCGCTCATCATGGACAATCGCGGCGGCGCGGGCGGCAACATTGCGGCCGAGATCACCGCCAAAAGCCCTGCCGACGGTTACACGCTGATGATGGCGACCATCGGCACGCAGGCGATCAACGTCAGTCTCTACTCCAATCTGTCGTATCACCCGCAACGCGATTTCACCACCATCACGCTGGTAGGCGACAGCCCGAATGCGATGGTGGTGAACCCCAGCGTGCCGGTCAAAACGATGAAGGATTTTATTGCGCTGGCGAAATCCAAACCTGGCGTGTTGAACTACGGTTCATCCGGCGCGGGCACCACGGTGCATCTGGCGGCGGAATTATTCAGCGTGATGACCGGCACGAAAATGGTACACGTGCCGTTCAAGGGCGCGGCGGAATCATTGACCGCGTTGATCTCCGGCGAAACCGATCTGCAATTCGACAGCTTCTCGTCGGCGATCCCGCTGATTAAATCAGGCCGCCTGCGCGCGCTGGGCCTCACCGCGCCCAAGCGTTCGCCGTCGATGCCCGAACTGCCGACGATAGCGGAGTTGGGTTTGCCGGGTTACGAAGCCGTCGCGTGGTTCGGCATTGTCGGCCCCGCCAAGCTGCCCGCGAACATGGTGGCCACGATTAACAAGGCAGCGATGGATTCGCTCGGTCAGCAGGATGTGAAAACGCGGCTGTTCAACTCCGGCGTGGATATACGCACCATGGGGCCGGAGGAATTCGCGAAATATACCGAAAGCGAAATCGCGAAATGGGCGAAGGTAGTTAAGGCTTCGGGCGCGCGGGCGGGGTAGCGGGAATCCTTGTCGAGCCCGAACCTATTACGCATCCGCTTGCGCCAGGCGCATCAAGCTACTGCGGCTTGATGCCGATCTCCGGAATCAGTTTGCGGTAAAGCTCGTACTCGGCCTTGATCAACGCGCCGAATGATTCGGGCGTGGTGTCCACCGCGGGCACGCCGCCTTGGCGCGCGAAGCGTTCGGCCGTCTCGGGCCGCTTGAGTATGGTGACGATATCGCCATGCAGTTTGTTGATGATGGCGCGAGGCGTGCGTGCCGGCGCGGCGATGCCGAAGGGCGTTTCCACCACCGCGTCGGGCAGACCCGCTTCCACCACCGTCGGCAGATCGGGAAAGCCGATGGCGCGGGTTTTGGTGGTGACCGCCAGAGCGCGCACGCGCGGTTCGCGCATCATGGGCGTCACCGCCGGCGCGACGAACACAATGAAATGCACGCGGCCGGCAAACATTTCCGTCCACGCGTCGCCGACGTTTTTGAACGGCACATGCACCGCCTGGATGCCCGCGGCCTTGGCAAAAATTTCCGCCGACAAATGGGCCGCCGTGCCCAAGCCGACCGACGCAAAATTCAATTGCCCCGGCCGCGGTTTGGCGTAGACAATCAGTTCGTGCACCGTTTTCGCGGGCAACGTGGACGAGATCATTACCACGCTGGGGATCGATGCCAGCAGCGCAATCGGCGCAAAATCCCTCATCGGGTTGTAGGGCTGTTTGGCATACATCAAGGGCACCGCCATCATCGAACTGGACGCGGTGCCGATGGTGTAGCCGTCCGGGTTGGCCTGTGCCAATGTTTGCATCGCGATCAGCCCGCCCGCGCCGGTGCGGTTGTCGGCGACGATTTGCTGCTTGTAGAGATCGGTCAGCGCGATGGCGATGGTGCGCCCGAAATAATCCGCACCCGTGCCGGGCGACGACGAGATGATGAGACGTATGGGGCGCTCGGGATACGTTTGTGCGTTCAGCGCGGTCGCCAACAAGGCCAGGGCAAGGGCAAGGGCAGTCACGAATCGCATCCGGATCTCTCCTTCAGGGCGTCAATAAATATCGTTTAAAATCAGATACTTATTATATTACCAAGCTAAGCCTTAGTTCGTTGCCGTCATGCCCGCCGCTTTAACGATTTTCGCGGCGGTTGCCATTTCACTGCGCAGGAACGCCGCGAATTCCTCCGGCGTGTTGCCCACCAGTATTGCTCCCTGACTGCTTAAGCGCTCCTTGATGTCAGGCAGATTCAAAATGCGCACGATCTCGGTGTGCAGCTTTGTCACGTTTGCGCGCGGCGTGGCCGCCGGCACCAGCAGGCCATACCAGTTTGACATCGCGTAACCCGGCACGCCCGCTTCGGCGATGGTCGGCACCTCGGGCAGCGGCGGAAAACGCTTCGCGGTGGTGACGCCCAGCGCGCGCACTTTGCCGCTGCGCACGTATTGCGTGACCTGCAACGCGTTCATGAAATAAATCGGTATCTGTCCGGCGAACAAGTCTATCGCCGCCGGACCTGCGCCCTTGTACGGAATGTGATTGATCTGCGTGTGGGTCATCAGTTTGAACAATTCCGTCGCCAGGTGCGGCGGCGAGCCGTTGCCGGAACTGCCGTAGTTGATTTCGCCGGGGCGCGCCTTTAAAAACGCGACGAACTCCTTCACGCCGCGCGGCGGAAACGACGGATGCAGCGACAACACCAGCGGCCCTTCGGCCAGCACGCTCACCGGCGCGAAATCTTTTGCCGTGTCAAACGGCAGCTTGGGATAGATGCTGGGGTTCACCGCGAAGCCACTGGGCACCACCAGCGCGGTGTGTCCGTCGGGCTTGGCTTGCGCGACGTAGGCCGCGCCGATGCTGCCGTTGGCGCCGCCGCGATTCTCGACGATGACCGGCACGTTCCACGCTTCGTTGAGTTTTTGCGCCACCGCACGCGCAAAAATGTCGGTGCCGCCGCCGGGCGGGAACGGGACGACCATGCGGATGGGGCCGGCGGGGTAGCTCTGTGCGACCGCCACGGCTGGCAGCAACAGAAGCGCAAATAATTTAGCGTAAGACACGAGAGATCATTCACCAACACAGTCGTTCCCGCGCAGGCGGGAACCCATAACACAGTGCCACTTGAGACAAAACGGCCCCATCTTACCTTCCCAAAGGGAAGGGGATACCCGCCTGCGCGGGAATGACGGGGTTGTTTTTGAGCAAGCGGCTAATTTTTTTGCTGTTCGTTTTAAAACTTCACCACCTTCGGATCAAA
>VFLF01000526.1 GCA_009885185.1 Nitrosomonadales bacterium
CAGGCATTCGGGCGCTTGATCCACAACACCGACATGCATTTTGGCAATTGCGCGTTGCTGCACGAGGGGCCGGGCGCCGGCAAATTCACGCTCGCACCGGTGTATGACATGTTGCCCATGCGCTTTGCACCGACCGCGCAGGGATTGCGCGAGACGGATGTTCCGCCGGTGCTGCCCACGGCTGATGTGCTGCTGGTGTGGGCACAAGCGCTGGAACTGGCGCGCGCGTTTTGGGCGCGCGTGCTTGACGATGGCGAGATCAGCCGCGACTTTGCGAAAATCGCGCGCGCCGCGATGCCGTGACAAATGTCGAAACCGGGGCCATGTAATAATCGCGCCATGAAAATCGCCATCCTGAATGACTATCTGCGCCGCTCGCAGGTTTCCGCCGACTGGTCGGGCATTGCCAAAACCTGTGACATCACCGTGTTCGACAAGGCGATTGCGCCCGCCGACGCAGCGGCCACGTTGAAGCCCTTCGACATTATCTGCACGCTGCGCGAACGCATGCCGATCTCGCGCGAGCTGCTGGCGCAATTGCCCAATCTGAAAATGATCGCCATCACCGGCCTTTACAACCGCACGCTCGACGTGGCGGCGGCGACCGAACGCGGCATCGTGGTGTCGTTTACCGAATTGCGCGGCTCGTATCGCAAGGCCACATCCGAGCTGGCGTGGGGCTTGATCATCGCCGTGGCGCGGCATATTCCGTTCGAGGCCAACGCGATGCGACAGGGCGGCTGGCAGAACACTGCGGGGTTCACGCTGTTCGGGCGCACGCTGGGCTTGCTCGGCCTCGGGCGGCAGGGGCGTTACATGGTGCCGGTGGCGAAGGCGTTCGGCATGGAGGTGATCGCGTGGAGCGAGAATCTCACCGCTGAATTCGCCGCGCAGCACGGTGTGCGGCGCGTGGAAAAAGACAAGCTGTTTGCGTTAAGTGACGTGTTGAGCGTACATCTTGTGCTGGGAGAGCGCACGCGCGGCATGGTCGGCGCGCGTGAACTGGCGTTGATGAAACCCAGCGCGATTTTGGTGAACACCGCACGCGGCGCGATTGTCGATGAACCGGCGTTGATCGATGTCTTGCGGCAAAAACGCATAGCGGGCGCGGGACTGGATGTGTTCACCCACGAGCCGCTGGCGGACGACAGCCCGTTGCGCGCCTTGCCGAATGCCGTGCTGATGCCGCATCAGGGTCACAACGTGCAGGAGTTTTTTGAAGTGGCGTATCACGACGTGGTGGAAAACATCACCGCGTTTTTGAAGGGCAAGCCGATACGCATCCTTACGGCGGAACGTAATGCGAGTAACGTGCAGGTGGTGTAACTGCGAAATTTCTTGGCCGACGGCGGTCATCCAACAATGTATCGAGAAATTGCAAAAATCTCCCTGTTGTTCCCGCGTAGGCGGGAACCCATAACACAGTGCCACTTGCGACGGCTTATAGATTCCCGCTTTCGCGGGAATGACGGGGTTTGGTAATTCTTATGAACAGCAAATATCGTTTTTTGTGTGGCGCGCTTGTGATCGCATTCGCAACGCCTGCCGCGCAAGCGCAACAGGCCTACCCGCGCAAGCCGGTGCGTCTGGTTGTAGGGTTTCCGGCGGGCGGCGGCGCGGATGCCTCCGCGCGTCCGATTGCCACCTATATGGGCAAGACGCTGGGTGCCAACTTCGTGGTCGAAAATCGCGGCGGCGCGGCGGGCAGCGTGGCGGCGCAGATCGTCGCCTCGGCGCCGGCGGACGGCTACACGCTGTTGTGGTCCAGCCCCGGCGCGCTAACGATCAACCGCATCCTCGAACAGAATCTGCCGTACAACGCCGACACCGCGTTTATCCCGATAGGCCGCGCGATTACGTTCTGCAACGCGCTGATCGTGCGGCAGGATTCGCCGATCACGACCGTGGCGCAATTTATCTCGCATGCGAAAGAAAGGCCGGGGCAGTTGCAATACGGCACGCAGGGCATCGGTTCCGCCGGGCATCTGTCGGCGCAGATGCTGCAAAACATGACGGGAATTGCGTTGAGCGTGATTCCGTACAAGGGCGGCGCGGAGATACTCACGGCGGTCATCAGCGGCGAAGCGCCCGCCGCGTTTTTGAGCTCGACATCTGCGGCGACCATGCGCAACCGCGTGCGCATACTGGCGGTGACGAGTCTGAATCGCGATCCGAGTTTGCCCGATGTGCCGTCGATGAGCGAAGCTGGTGTCAAAAATTACGATGCGTCGTTTTGGTACGGCATGCTCGCACCCACCGGCACGCCGCCGGCGATTGTCGAGCGGTTAAGCAAAGTGCTGCGCGATTCGCTGAACGATGCGGATGTCTCACGGGTCTCACGTGCGCAGGGACTGAATCCCGCGCCGAGTACGCCGCAGGAATTTGCCGCGATCATCAAGGCGGATTATGAGAGATGGAAAAAGGTGATCGGTAAGTCATGATTTTGGGCGTCCGGTATAATCAAGCATGTGGTTTTAACATAAGTATTTGTTTTTAAAGGAAATTTTATGGACAGCGTAGATCTGCAAGTACTCAAATCCGCAGCCGCCTGGGTGAAGGATGGCCGCCGCGTAGTGCTGGCCACTGTGGTGAAAACTTGGGGCTCCGCGCCGCGACCCATTGGCGCGCTGACCGCGATCCGCGACGACGGCATGGTGGTGGGTTCAGTGTCGGGCGGCTGCGTCGAGGACGACATGATTCTGCGCGTACGCAATCGCGAACTGGTGCAGGACAAACCGGCGACCACGCAGTACGGCGTGTCCGCCGAGGAGGCCACGCGTTTTGGTTTGCCGTGCGGCGGCACGCTGGAGCTGGTGCTCGAACCGCTGAAAGCCGAAAGCGGCATCGACAAATTGCTCGCGCACGTCGAGCGGCACGAACTGGTGAAGCGCACGCTCAACATGGAAAGCGGGCTGGCAACCATTGAGCCGGCGGTGAACTCTGATCAACTCGCCTTTGACGGCAAGAATTTCATGACGGTGCATGGCCCGCGCTGGCGCATTCTTATCATCGGCGGCGGACAGTTGTCGAAGTATCTGGCGCAGATGGGGCAGGCGCTCGATTACAACATCATCGTGTGCGATCCGCGCGAGGAATATGCTGAAACCTGGGACGTGCCGGGCGTGGATTTCCGCCGCGGCATGCCCGACGACGTGGTGAACGAATGCAATCTCGATGGGCACTGCGCGGTGGTGACGCTGACGCACGATCCCAAGCTCGACGATCTGGCGCTGATGGAAGCGCTGAAATCGCCGGCGTTTTTTGTCGGCGCCATCGGCTCGAAAAAGAACAACGACGGGCGCCGCAAGCGGCTGAAGGAATTTGATCTGTCCACGGATGAAATCGCCAAACTGCGCGGCCCGGTGGGCCTGAAAATCGGCAGCAAGACGCCGCCGGAAATCGCCATCGCGATACTGGCAGAAATGACCGCTGTGAAAAACGGCGTGACGCTGCCGGAAACGATCGAGAAACCGAAGGCGACGGTTGCCGGCTGCACTGTCAGCTGAACTGGCCGCGCGTGACGCGCGTATCTGCAATTGGCGCCATTCGTTTCATTGGTGCCATCGGTAC
>VFLF01000858.1 GCA_009885185.1 Nitrosomonadales bacterium
GCCGACGTGGTGATCCGCTTTCGCAAGGACGGCGTGCTCTCGGAATACATACGCCTGCCGTACAAATTCAGAAATGCTTTGACCTCGCGGCTCAAGATCATGGCGAGTCTCGATATCTCCGAGCGACGCCGCTCGCAGGACGGACGCATCAATTTCGCCAGTTTTGGCCCGGCCAAACTTGAGCTGCGCATCGTCACCGTGCCCACTCATGAAGGACTTGAAGATATCGTCATGCGCCTGCTGGTCATGGGCGAGCCTTTGCCCTTTGCGCGGCTCGGCTTGCGCGAGCCGCTTGAAATCGAATTAAAAGCGCTGCTCGCCCGACCTCATGGATTGCTGCTAGCGGTTGGCCCGACCGGCTCCGGCAAGACCACCTCGTTACACTCGCTGATCAGCGTGATTAATGTTCCCGGCAGAAAAATTTGGACCGCGGAAAATCCGGTGGAAATTACCCAGGCAGGATTGCGCCAAGTCCAGGTCAACCCTCGTATCGGCTGGGATTTCGCCACAGTCATGCGCGCTTTCCTGCGCGCCGATCCGGACGTCATTATGGTCGGCGAAATGCGCGATCAGGAAACCGCGTCGATTGCCGTGGAGGCGGCGCTGACCGGGCACCTGGTGTTGTCTACCTTGCACACCAACAGCGCGCCGGAAACCGTGCTGCGCCTGCTGGAGATGGGCCTCGACCCCTTCAGCTTTTCTGACTCCCTGCTCGGCGTGCTCGGTCAACGCCTGGTTCGTCGGCTGTGCGAAAAATGCCGCGTGCAGCGCACTGCCATTGCCAAAGATATTGATGAACTGGCAGCGGAGTATTGCCACGACACGCAGCTAGAACCCGCCGACATTATCGCCGAATGGAAAAAGCGTTATGGCGCAACGTTATCCATCCATGACTCCAAGGGCTGCGAACACTGCCGGAAAACGGGATATCACGGCAGGATGGGCTTGCACGAGTTGTTGGTGGTTACACCGTTAGTACGCGAGCAGATGTTGCGCCACGCGTCCGCCGCTGAACTGCGCGCAACGGCTATCCTCGGCGGTATGCGTACCCTCAAGCAGGACGGCATCGAAAAATGCCTGTCGGGCCTGACTGATATACACGAGGTGCGCGCGGCAGCGAATTGACCATTACGGTAACTCCCAGCGGATCAGCGCGCTGCCGTCGTGCGATCCATACAACCACTGTCAAATGCCTTAAAACCCTGCGTGCCCGTCAGCCCGCCCATCGGCCCGTCTACAAAACCACCCACCGCGCAGCGGATCGCCACACCGCCGTTACTCTGCCCCGCCGCCGTCTGGTTCGGCCCGTCCTTGCGCGTTTCGCTGCTGAGATTCACGCCGCCGTTGTAGCTGACCGAAATGGCGTCGCCGCCGTTGCCGTTGAGGGTGTTGGCGATAACATCCGCGTGCGAATTGCGATGCACGGCGATGCCGTGTCCCTTGTTGCCGCTGACGGTGTTGCCGACGATCCACGCGCCCGACCCGCGTTCGAGGTTGATGCCGGGGCCGCCGTTGTTGCGGATGATGTTGGGCGACAGTGCTGGTATGCGCGGAATGAACACGCCGATGTAGGCGTAGGACGTTCCCGTCACGCTGATGCCGATGCCACCGCTTTCCTCGATGGTGTTGTTGAGCATGCGCGCGATGCTGCCTTTGTCGATGTGTATGCCGCGACCGCTGTTTTTCACCACGGTGTTGCCGTCGAGCACCGCCGACGCCGGGCCGGACAGATGTATGCCATCGAGGCCGCCGGTCACCGTGAAACCCTTGATGGTGATTTCCTTGCCGCGGTTGTAAAGCGCGTGGGGTGAAGCCTGCGTGCCGCCGGGGTGGTGAATCGTCGCTTTTTTCTGCCCGTCGAGCGTGATGCGCACATGCTCCGGCGCGATGTTAACGGGCTCCTTGCAATAACCGCTGACCAGCACGGTGTCGCCGGGTTGGGCCTTGGTCAGCGCGCTCATGATAGTGCCGCCGGTGTCGCAATCGACGGTTAGTGTCGCGGCACGGATGAACTGCGTTGAAAAACAGAGCGTCACAAACAATGCCGCCTTGCTTGCTGCTATACGTTGCATAGCCATTTCATTCCCCTCCGATTAACAAAAGTAACCCCGTCGTTCCCGCGAAAGCGGGAATCCATAACACCGCTCCATTTGAGACGGCTTATGGATTCCCGCTTTTGCGGGAATGACGCGGTAGTGATGTTTTACGTAATCCTACACGTTTAGCGGCAACAACTTTCCATCCTTGTCCGACTGCAACTCCGCAAACCGTTGTCCTTCCACCGTACCGCTCGCCAGCCACTCCAAAGTCGCCTTATGCAAAACAAAGCGGACGCGCTCGTATTGCATAAAGTGCGAGGCACAGCCCACCTTGATAAAAGCGCGATTGTCCATTTTCAACCCGCCCCACGTGGGAAAACGATTCACGTAGTTGTCGAATTCGCCCAGCAGGCACAGTGTCGGCGCCTTGATGTGGCCGATGTTGGCGCGCCAGCCGTAGTTCATGCGGTTGGGCGCGCGCATGATGCCGCGCCCGTCTGCCGTCCAATGCGCGCCGAGACCGTCCTCTTTCATCAATTCCTTCCACATCACCTCGCGGATTTCGGCGTGCTCGATCTGTCCTTCGCTGCGGCAATCGTTCTGCCAGCGCTTTTCCATCAGCATGTCCCAGCTTTGCAAAATCATCGGCGCGCCGGGTTCGGGAAACGGATTCGGCGGCGTGTCGCTGGGGAAATACGGCGCGGGGCCATACAGCACGAGCTTATCCACCTTATCGGGATGCATGGCCGCGAAGCCGCCCGCGCGCGGCGTGCCGGTGGACCAGCCGATCATGCTGATGCGCTCGACCTTGCGCAATGCCATGATGAACTTGACCACGGTTTCGACTTCATCATGCTCGGTGCGGCTCGATACGAGCTTGAACGGGTAGCGCGGCGCGGCTTTTTCTTTTAGCACATGCGGAATCAAATGATGCTGCGACGCCACGTCCACGTTGCACGGATCATCCATCATCGGCTTGGGCGACGAGCCGTACGCGGTGTGTGTCATCGCGAACACATCGTAGCCGGCGCGCGCGAGCACGCGCATGAAGCTGTAGTCGTCCTTGTAATCCAGATCGTAGGCCACGTTCGATGGTGAAAACCCGCCGTGGACAAACAGCACCACATGCGGTTTGGCACTGGCTGCGACTGAAGCGGCCACCTTCTCGCGCACATGCAGCCCCACGGTCTGCCCCAGATTCGCCGGCACGGTGGATACGTGCGTGACGAAACGGTCAATGGTCTGGATGGTGTCGTTGGGATGATTGGTATTCATGCGTGAATTGTAGCCCCGGATTTCACTTCCTTGCATGCGGGCTGCGGGTAAAATTCATCACCATTGGAGAACTGGATGCAGTCCATATTATTCCGCGCGTCGGCATTGTTTCCGCTGTTTATCGCTTTTTCTACGGATGCTCTTGCGCAACCCTATCCCGCCAAACAGGTGCGCATCGTCGTTGGCTTCGTTCCCGGCGGCGGCAGTGATTTCATCGCGCGGCTGGTAGCGGCGAAACTCACCGACGCCTTCGGCCGCCCGGTGATCGTGGATAACCGGCCCGGCGCAGGCGCGGCTATTGCGACCGAACTCGTGGCGAAGTCCGCGCCCGACGGCTACACGCTGCTGCTCGGCAGCGCGGGGCCGCTGACGA
>VFLF01000209.1 GCA_009885185.1 Nitrosomonadales bacterium
GGAAACTGCCACCGAGACACAGGACACGCTGACCATACTGCTGGGGTCCATCGCGGCGATCTCGCTGGTGGTGGGCGGCATCGGCGTGATGAACATCATGCTGGTGAGCGTGACCGAGCGCACGCGCGAGATCGGCATCCGCATGGCCACCGGCGCGCGCATGCGCAATATTCTGCAACAGTTTCTCACCGAAGCGCTGGTGGTGTCGTTGCTCGGCGGCGCCATCGGCGTGGCGGTCGGGCTGAGAGCGGCGGCGATCATTGGCTATTTCGGCACACCGGTTAAGTACTCGCTCGGCCCCGTGATGCTTGCCTTCGGCTGCGCTTTTGCCACCGGGCTGATATTCGGCTACATGCCGGCGCGCAAAGCGGCGCGCGTTGATCCGATTGTTGCATTGGCTACCTGATGCGCTGCCGTCTCGTATCCATGTTTGCCGCAGCAGTGCTGGCATTGGCACTCGGCGCCTGTGCGCTCACTGACAAGGCGCCGCAGAAACCTGCCATCGCATCCGACATGCCCGCCGCTTGGGCCGAGCCGTCGCTCGCGAACGGTGGTGTGATGGCGCCCGACTGGTGGCGGCGTTTTAACTCGAACGAGCTATCAGACCTGATCGCGGCTGCCCTTACGGCCAACCCCGATCTGGTGATTGCGGCGGAGCGTGTACGGCAGGCGGAATCCCAAGTGCGGATTGCCGGCGCATCGTTGTTTCCGGAGATCAACTTCGGCGCGGGCACCTCGCGCCGTGAAACTCGCCCGGATGGCGGTGAATGGAACACCGGCGACGGGTCGAATGCCTCCTTCAGCGCCAGTTATGAGCTCGACCTGTGGGGACGCAACGCAGCCGGTGCGCGCTCGGCGCGGTCTTCGCTGCGTGCCAGCCGTTTTGATTTCGAAACGGTGCGACTCACACTGGTGACAGGTGTCGCCAGTGCTTATTTTCAGGTACTGTCGCTACGAGGCCGTCTATTGATAACGCGCGAAAACCTCGTCATTGCCAATCGCGTGTTCGCCGTCGTCGATGCCCGCGTGCGCAATGGCGCTGCCTCTGCCCTCGACCTCGCGCGCCAGCAGGCGGCGGTGCTCGCGCAACGCGCCGCCATTCCAACGCTGGAACTGCAAGAGCGGCAGACACTGTTTGCGCTGGCGTTGCTGCTGGGCAGACCACCCGAGGGCTTCAATGTGGGAATCAGCGCCGGGGAGACGTCGGTGGGTTTAAAGCTAAACGATTTGGCTGTGCCGCGCGTAGCGCCTGGAATCCCCGCGGATTTGCTGACCCGCCGCCCGGATCTGGCCAGTGCCGAGGCGCAACTGGCGGCTGCCAATGCCAACGTCACTGCGGCGCGCGCTGCACTGCTGCCTGCCATCCAGCTCACCGGGTCGGCGGGTCTCGCCAGCAATGTGCTGCTCAATTTTATGAGTGCGCCCACGGCAACCCTGGCGCTCGGTGCCGCGTTGGTATAGTCGATTTTTGACGGTGGACGCTTGCGCAGCCAAGTCGATGTGGCTGCCTCGCGCGAGCGCGAACTGGTCGAGGGTTACCGCAAGTCCATCCTTGCAGCACTGGCGGATGTCGAAAGCACGCTTGCCGCCAGCAGCCGCACGGCGGAACAAGAGATTTTGCAGCAGCAGGTCTTGGAACAGGCGCGGGTGGCGTTGCGGCTATCGGAGATCCGCTATCGCGAAGGCGTCGGTGATATGTTGACCGTACTCGATGCGCAGCGCACCTTGTTCCAGGCCGAAGATCAGCTCGCGCAAATACGCTTGTCGCGCCTGCAAGCCTCGATTGCCCTGTTCAAGGCGCTTGGCGGCGGATGGACGGCGAGCGATCCGCCGACGCCCATGTCGCAAAGATAAAAGTATTTCGTCGGGTGTGCTTTAGCGCACAGATCGTTTTGCGAGCCGGGTAAATACTTCGTCACTATCGATGCTGTTGATCGCAGGCATCGCAGCGACTGTGTTCCGGTTCGCTGAAAGTGCGACCGGCAGTTAGCTTGAGTCACTGTGAGGTAAATCAGATGAACTGGGATCACGTCGAAAGTAACTGGGTGCAGTACACGGGTGTCGTTAACGAGCGCTGGGATCATCGTATTGATAATGATCTCGCCGATAGAGTGCAGGAAATCTTCGGTACAACCGACGGCGATGGCGACGCACACCGCGAACTCAGCGATTGGGAGCGGCGCATTGTTGAGATTGAGCGTGCTGCGCATTAGGGCAAGTTAACCCTATTTCGTTATCGCTATGCGCGCAAGCGTACCGACGCGGGTGAGGCGCGCAATACACACTGTGTCGCGCGCATCTTTGCGTGATGCTGAATTACATCAAAACTAGGAGACAAGCATGAGCCTCGGAATGATTCTTTTGATTGTGTTGATACTGATACTGGTGGGCGTGATCCCGACTTGGGGTCATAGCAGCAATTGGGGTTATGGCCCCAGCGGCGGCGTTGGATTGGTGCTGCTGATAGTCGTCATCCTGCTGCTGATGGGCAAGATATAACCTGCGGTAGGGCGCGCGGATTCGCAAATTCTAAGGAAGCGCTGAATAAGTGGATTGCGCTCATGGTTCGACGCTTCGACAAGGCTCAGCATCACCACGAACGGAATCAATAACTTACCGTTCGTGGTGATGCTGAGCCTGTCGAAGGACTTGTTCAGTGCTTCCCTAACCAAATTTAAGTGAGAAAACCATGATTTTAAACAGAAATTGGATGCTCGCGCTGGCTGTGACCGGTAGCGCGGCGGTTACTGCCATCCTTGCTATTCAGCGCAATACGCGACGGCTTGAACGCATTCAACAGCAGACGGATTTGCAGAGATGGGAAGGCGAGACCGGCAGTACCGGGCCATCCACTGTGAAGAAGCAGCCTTCCTGAAAATAAGTGCTTTATGTACGGTAACAAACAGAATGGATTTGACTGTCTGTGAAATCATAATACCTCTCGCCAATTGGTACTTCCTCCCCTGAATAATTGGCGGGTTCCAGCCCCCGCGGCCTTTGATGCCCGGGGGCTGTTTTTTTAGGACGTTCAATCTCCTGATTTTATTTCCCGTTCGTGTTCCAGCGAACGGTGCGTACCCGACAACAGGGCCATCCTTGGCGCAACAAATCTATTCGAGGGTGCGAGGGTGATATCAATGGGCAAAACACTTATTACGGTTCTGGCGATGTGTATCGGGATGACAGGCCCGGTTTCTGTGGCGGTGGCCGGGTTGTTTTCGGCAACGGGTGCGGTCATTGCGATTGTAGGTGACAATCTGTTCGTGGGTGAAGCGGAGGGCCATCTCAACGGGTCAGGAACGCTCGCCATACGATCGCAGAAAATCCCTGCGCTTACCTGTGTCGGACAATTCACGTCCAGCAAGGAACGAGGCGGTTCGGGAGAATTACGTTGCAGTGATGGCGCCACCGCGACGTTCCATTTTCAACGTTTGACCGTGTACCGTGGCTACGGTGTCGCCAACTTCAGTCGCGGCCCGATGAGTTTTGCCTACGGGTTTACCCCTGATGACGCCGGGCCTTATCTGAATTTGCCCGCGGGCAAGAAGCTCAGGCACACCGGAACGTCGCTGGTATTGGTTGATCTTAAGGAATGACGCCGGTGCCGATGACGCTCCTCAACGGCGTAAAACATAGCGCGCACAGGATAGTTTGCGGCGTTGTGCTCGCAGCAATGTTTGCCGTGCCGCATGCTGTTGCGCAAGATGCCGCGCCGGACACGCTCCTGAAGTCGGTCACTGCGGACGTGATTGCCGTTATCAGACAGGAGCAGAATATCCAGACTGATAACCCGGGCAAGGTCGCTGATCTGATCGAAACCCGGATTCTGCCGCTCTTTGACTTTGCTCGCATGACACAGATCGCCGCAGCACGAAATTGGCGCCTGGCTACACCGGCGCAACGCGAGGCGCTCACCACGGAATTCAAACTCTTGCTGGCACGCACCTACGCCACCGTCTTGTCAAGTTACCGTGATCAGGTCATCGAGTTCAAGCCGCTGCACGTGGCATCCGGTGACACTGTGGCCACGGTGAAATCCGTCATAAAGCAGTCCGGGGCGGCGCCGATAACCATGAACTTCGACATGGAAAAGACAGCGGCGGAGTGGAGGATCTACGATATCAAGATCGACGGCATCAGCCTGATCTCGACTTATCGTGAAACCTTCGCCGGAAAAGTCCGCAACTCCGGATTGGAGGGACTCATCCAGTCGATTGCGGACAAGAACCAGCGGGGCGAAGCGCGATTCCGTTCCCGCCCGACAGAAGATTTTTATGTCCCGATTATCATCTGGGGCATTTTGCAAGTCGGCAGATAACGCCGTATGGGCGCATTGCCTGTTTTTGCGTACACAAGACTTTTGCAGCCAAAAAATATATGTGGTGTGAGTGACAGCGCACTGACGGGTCTGGAAGCCTGGCGTAATTTGTCTCCAAGAATCGTGTTGCGTACAAACGATTCCGAGGCAAAAGAAATCGATTGATGCGCATTGTTTTGTTACTCACATTAAAGGAACGGTCATGACAAATTCGATATTGTTAGAAAAGATGATAAAAGGCCCGCTGATGCTGGCGGTTGCGGCGACGTTCGTCGCAGGATGCTCCACGACACCACGGACCACTGTGCAGTCCTACCGCTCGGCGGAATCGGTTAGCTGGGTTGGCCCTGCGGGCCCTGCCGGCCCTGCCGGTGCCACGGGTGAGCAAGGCGCTACCGGTTTTACCGGCGCGCCTGGTGTGGCGCTGGCCGGTCCTGCGGGTCCCGTCGGTCCTGCTGGTCCGGAGGGCATGCAAGGCCCTACCGGCGCGACAGGTGCCACGGGCAGGATGGTGGTGGGCCGTGCCGGTGAAGCGGGCCCTGCCGGCCCCACGGGCGCGCAAGGCGCTACCGGGCAGACGGGCGCTCAAGGTTCCAGCATTGTGGGACCTGCCGGTCCTATGGGCCGTGCCGGTCCTGCTGGCGTGCAAGGTGTGATTGGCAGCACCGGTGCTCAAGGCCCAACGACAGAAGGTCCGACGGGTCCGGCGGGTCCTGCCGGCGTTGCAGGTGCGCAGGGCGCTACGGGATTTTCAGGCGCCCAGGGCAACACGGAAATGGCGGGCTATAGCGGCCCAGCGGGTCCTCGTGGTGCTGCCGGTCCGCAAGGCGTGACCGGTGCGACCGGCGCGCAAGGCAATATGGCTGGAGAAGGCCGCTGGACGTCGTACCGCGACTATACGTTCAATGTCAGCAGCAACGACATTCTGCGTGATGACGGCAACAAGGCGCGCGAGATAGCGGATTACCTGAACCAGAATCCGTCCGCGCGAATTGCCATCGACGGCGCCAACGATCGTCGTGTCGGTAACGTTCGTGCCGCGTTGATGAATGCCGGTGTGCCGTCCTACAAGATTCAGACCGGCGCTTTCGGTGATCCGCAGCGCAGGGGCGACAACCGGGTCTCGGTGCTGGTCAGTAACTAACCGTTGCGGAATTCATTTGTGGATTGAGCGCGCGCGAGACGATAGCAACGTTGAACGCGCGCATCTTCCGCAGGTCGGCATCACCC
>VFLF01000425.1 GCA_009885185.1 Nitrosomonadales bacterium
GTTACACGCTGCTGATGGGCGTGAGTTCGCTGGCGATTCTTCCGCATATTCTGGTGAAAGTGCCGTACAAACCCGAGGATTTCGCGCCGATTACGCAGGTCGCGACATCGCCCAACATTATGATTTCGCACCCGTCGTTGCCGGCGAAAACGCCCAAAGAGCTGATCGCACTTGCCAAGGCGCGGCCCGGACAACTGAACATTGCCGCCGGCGGCGCGGGTTCCAGCCAGCATCTGGCGATTGCGCTGTTCGTTACCATGTCGGGCGCCAAAATCACGCATGTTCCCTACAAAGGCACGGGTATGGCGATGATCGACGTGGTGGCGGGGCATGTGCATTTGATGATGGCCAATATCATTCAGGCGCTGCCGATCATCCGCAACGGTCGCTTGAACGCCATCGGCGTGACGGGTCTCGTGCGCACTACCGTCGCTCCCAACATTCCGACGATAGCCGAGGGCGGCGTACCGGGCTACGAAGTGGTGCAGTGGTATGGCCTGCTCGCGCCGGCGAATACCCCGCGCGACATCATCGCCAAAATACGCGCGGGCACGGTGCGCGCCTTGCAGGATGCGGTGGTGAAGGAACGGTTCATCGCCGACGGCGCCGAGACGGTAGGCAACACGCCGGAAGAATTCGCCGGGATTATCGCCACCGACCTTAAAAAATGGGCCAAGGTGGTGAAAGATGCGGGCATCAAGCCGCAGCAGTTGGGGAGTTTTTAAGGCGATATGGCGCCGTTTAACTGCAGGGGGGACAAAAAGAACGTGCCCACCCTGCAAATACGGTGATCGCTGTGTTCTGTGTGGTCGAAATGCCGTTAAACGGTTAACAGGTACTAGTCAACCCGCATACCAGACTCTTTCACCACCTTCGCCCATTTTGTTATCTCGGATTTAACGAATGCCGAGAGCTCCTCCGGCGTGCTGGTTGTCAGATCGGCGCCGATGGCGGCGAAGCGCTTTTGTAGATCGTGGCCGGCGGCAATTCTTTTTACGGCGGCGTTGAGCTGCCCAATGATTTTTGGCGGCGTGCCCGCGGGCGTGAAAAGGCCGTACCACCCAGACACTTCGAAGCCAGGAATTCCAGCTTCGGCCATCGTCGGCAGCTCCGGTATTTGCGGAGATCGCTTTGTGCTGGATATCGCGAGCACGCGAATCTTTCCCGATTTCATTTGCGCCAGCGCCGGCGAGATACCGGAGAAATAGAGTTGTATCTGCCCGGAATACATATCGACGAATATCTGGCTGATGTCCTTGTACGGCACGTGTTCCATCTGGATGCCGCCTAAAACGGAGAGTAGCGCTGCTGACAGATGCCCCGGCGAGGCGATTCCAGTCGATGCATAGTTCAGTTTCCCGGGATTGGATTTTGCCAACGCCACGAATTCCTGAACCGTTTTGGGCGACATCGACATCGTCACACTCATGACATAAGGCGAGTGGGCAAGCAACGTGATGGGCGCTAAATCGCGGACCGGGTCATAGCGCAGTTTGCGGTACACCGCCGGCGCGACCGCAATCGTGCCGATGTTGCCGATGACCAGCGTGTAACCGTTGGCCGATGACGTCGCGGCGATTTCCATACCCAGAACGCCGCCGCTTCCGGGGCGGTTGTCCACCACGATTTGTTGTCCGAGTTCGTCGCCGAGGGTCTGCGAGATCGTGCGCGCCGCGATGTCGGCGCCGCCGCCGACGGTAAACGGCACCAGAAAATGGATCGGGCGGGTCGGGTAAGTATCTCGTGCTTTTTGCTGAGCGCCGGCTTGCGGCACGGCCATGCACAGGACCAGCGCACACACGGCTCGGCTTGGTTTATGTTGAACGCGTTCCAACATCAGGAAAGGCAGCGCATGCCCACGCTAAATTATCCCGTCTGCCGGTCGTCAATCGCCTTGGATTCGTCAGGCAGATAACGATGATTGCAGAACGGGCAGATCAGCTTGACGCCGGCGTGGCGTAACTCCCAGCCGACGACAAACGCCTTGATGCACTTCGGACAGGTGGACCAAAAGAGTTTCATTATTTTCCCCCTTTTGCATTGCGGGTGGTTTTGACTTCATCGAGCCATTCTTCGAGCTTGATCCGCGCCATCGCATCCGCCGGCACGCCCAATCGCGTGGGGAAGGGGATGTGTGTCGGGCGCGTGGCGTCAATGATGATCTTGTTTGATCCAAGGCCGCGCGGATCGCTCGGCATGCGCACGTTTTTCAGCATATCCACATCGCGGTTCGGATCGACATAAGTGTTGACCGCCCACATCACCAGTTCTTCGTTAAACACGTCGATATCATCATCGACCACCACGATCACCTGCAACTGCGGCACATGCGCGAACGCCTGTATCGCCAACTGCTTGGGGTGGCCTTCCTCGGTTTTTTTCATCGACACATAGGCGGTGAAGCGCGCGCAGCCCGAATACGGCAAATGCACCGCGCCGATATTGCCGAAACGCTCTTGCAGATGGTTGTAGATAGAGCCTTCGCGCGGCACGCTCGCCATCAGCATGTGTTCGCGATGGCCGGAGAAGATATCCTGATACAGCGCGCCATCGCGATAGGTAATGGCTTTCACCTCCATCACCGGCGCGAATTGCTGCGGCTGATACTGGCCGCTGATTTCGCCGAACGGATCAACGATGGTCGTGTCGTTGGGCCCGATTTCGCCTTCGATGATGATCTCCGCGTCGGCGGGCACCATGAACTTGTTGCCCCACGTCACCGAGGGCGCAAGCCGCGTGGGTTCGCGCAGAAAGCTGCCCGCCGTGGCGTATTCGTTGTCGCCCCACGGCGTGTTGTTGAGCGTGCCCATCCAGAAGGCGGGATGGTGTCCGAGAATATTAATCACCGGGAAACGCTCGCCGCGGTTTTTCCACAGGCGCGTCATGCGACTCATGTGCGCTGAGTGTATGGTCAGCCCGCCGCGATGCCCGGTTTCGGGGAAGGTTTTGACGAAGGTGACGTTATAGAAGTCTTCGCCCGGCGCATGCGCGGCCATCGCCATGGTCATCACGCCGCCGAGATCCATTTCGAAGTGGCGCACGACAGGGAACATCCACATGTCCGCTTTTTTGCCTTGCAGCACGTTGGCGTGTACCGGCGCGTTGCTGCTGCTGATGACTTTGGGTTCGATACGCTTCTTAAGCAGATCGGCAAACAGCGCCCCCAGTTCGCCGCCCGCCTGCTTGCGCGACAAGCCCACCGCTTCGGCACAGCGCTCGCGCGTCGCCCACAGATTGCTGACCAGCGGAAACGCCGACGGCTTGCCATGCATGTTGAGCGCGTTGTCGAACTGCACCGTGGGGTACTCGCGGCGCTGATCCAGATGTTTCAGGATCGCCGTCACGTCGAAGTTCATCGGATCCACCTTGCGGCTTACCGTGCGGAATTCGGCGGGATCGTCGCGTATCTGATCGAGATAAGTGGAAAGGCTCTTGGCGCTGCCGCCGCCAGATGGGTTAGCGCTTTTTGCTTTGGCCATGGTTATCCTTTTAGGGGCTGCGTGCGGTTGGGAACAAGCGTGAGTCGCCGTGACATTCGTCTTGAAATATACGAGTGGCGGTTGGGGCTGTCAATTTGCATGGGCGCTTGCCCACAATCCGGTGAAATGGTGCGGATAGTGGAATTGCGAGCGAGAATTTGGGTTCCCTCTTCAAGATTGTTTGTTGCTCTTCAATCCGCGGCATTCAGCCGTTCAGGCCAGTTTGCGGGCACGTGCACCTTCTTGCTCGTGGCGTAGCCTTGCTTGAAATTTTGCCGGTAAATACAGGACCGGTTTCGCAACGGGTCGCCCGCAACGACAATCAGCCATTGCGACTGCGGCAGCAACAGCGGCACCATGCGGTTGGGATCATCGGAAAGATGCCACGCCTGCGGTAGCTCGCCTTTTTCGACCAGGCCGGCGAGTGTGGCGCCGGGCGGATGATGGTCGGCCTGCATCATGCTCCATTCGTAGTAGTGCGCTGGAACGATGGCGTGCAGAATCAGATAGTTCGCAACGCCTTCTTTCGTATAGCCGGCCTTGGCCAGTAACGCGGCAATGACGGGCGTGAGCTGCAAGACGTGTGTCTCCAGGTATCCGCGCGAGCTTTGATATGGCTCAATCATGCGTTTTACCCAGTCAACGATGTAGTCGAGGTGCCGCTCCGCGGATTCGCCGGCGGTGGCAAAGGGGTCGCTCGTCGTGCGCACCGAGGTGATGGTCACCACGCTGTCCTCGGGCTTAAAACCGCGTGTCACATGCAACGGCGCCCACCCCATGTCAGCGCAGGCCTGCTCGTTTTCCGCAAGGACAGCCCTGAACATCTGACCAAAGGTTGCCATGTCCGTTGACCCCGGCAGAAATCGCGGCACATTGCGCGCGAACATACGGTAGAAGCGCCCAATGCTGGTATTCGCCTGGTTGCCCGGACGCTGGGCACCTTGCCCATGATCCAATCCGATCTCGTCGCGAATCGGGCCATTGACGATGATCAGCGCTTCCCAGCCCGGCGTGCTGCCACCGTGCTTGAGACCGTACTCGGGATCGGCCATGGCCTCGGCGATGGCGAGCAACACGGGCATGTACCGCGGGCGGCAGCCGGCCATCACGCCGATTACCGCCACGTTCCACACCGAGGCTGCCGCAAGGCTGGGCTGCACAATGCCCAGCACGTCGTTTGCCGCGCGATCGGTGAATTTCAGAAACGCGTCAATCTTTTCAAGCGTCGGCGGCACGATGGGCAGCCCGTCGCTCCATTGCTGGCGCTGGAAGTATTCATTGACCTCCTCGAACGTGCCGGTGAACACGATGTCGCGACAGTCGGGTTCTGCATCATCCGTTACGCTGTCGCCCGCGCCATCCACCGCGGTCAACTGCCGCACGATTTGATCCACGAGGCTGGCCTCGATGTTCCGGGCTATCGTGCCACGCTCATGGGTGGAAATTACGCCTGGATACGTCGCCACGCGCAGATCGACACCCGCCTGCTTGCCGATGGCCTTGACGGATTTTGTAAAGCCGTTATCGATGGCGATCGTTACTGTGGGTACGCCGGCATTTTCGGCAGCTACACTGGCACGCGAACTCGCGGCGGTGCAACTCCCTCAACCTGCCATACCTGAAATGACGACATGGACGCCATGTCGTTTGAGCTTGTCCGGCAGATCGCGAATAACCTCGGACTCTTGCGGCCCGTAGGTATCGCCAAATGCCTCGTGCGAGACAAACTTTGCCGTCGGAATGCGTTTCAGGATCGCTTTCTCGATCGACTCGAACACAAATCCGCTGTCGAATTTGCCATTGGAAAGTTCTCCGATGGTCACGCCTTCCAGCGAGCGCGGACGCGCCGCGCGCCCCTGCGTCTGCCGCACACGCCTGCCCAGCGGGTAGACGACCTCATATTGGGACATAACCGCATTCTCCATTGAATTATTGGACTACTCCGGTTTGATGCCAGTCGCCTTGATGACGCGCGCCCATTTCGAAATTTCCACCTTGATATGCGCGGCGAACTCAGCGGCATCCATCAGCGCGGGTTCCGCCCCTTGCCGGAGGATGAAGCTTTTCATGTCGGCGCTGTTGACGATATTCGCAATCTCGTCGTGAAGTCGGCGCAGGACCGGCGAAGGCGTATTCGCGGGCGCCAGCAGGCCGAGGCTGGAAATCACATCCAGCGCCGAAAAGCCTGCTTCGCCGACTGTCACCACGTCGGGCAACAACGCCGACCGTCGTGCAGTCGTGACCGCCAGCGCGCGCAATCGGCCTGCTTTGATCGAGGGCGCCACGCCGCTGATACCGGTAAACTGCATCTGTACGTGGCCGCCCAGCAGATCGGTGTGCGCCGTCGCCGCGCTTCTGTAGGGCACATGTACGATGTCGATGCCGGTGTTCAGCTTGAATAATTCCGCCGCAAGATGAGGCAGCCCACCCGTGCCGGCGGATGCAAAATTGAGCTGCCCCGGCCGTCGCTTTGCGAGGGTAACCAGCGCCGCGAGATCGGTTGCCGGAACGGAAGGATGCACCACCGCGATATACGGGACTACCGCGAAGCGCGAAATTGGCGCGAGGTCAGTGACCGGGTTGAAACCCGCGCCCGCTCCACCGGCGAGCAGCGTGGGACTGATCATGATCGAACTGGTGTAACCGACCAGCAAGGTATATCCGTCCGGCGCCGACTTCGCGGCGATGGCGGCCCCCAACGCCCCCGCGGCGCCGGGCCGGTAATCCGCGACAAACGATTGGCCGAGAGTGTCCGACAGCCGCTGCGCGAGCGCGCGCCCGAGTATGTCGTTACTCGACGAGCCGGGATTCAGCGGAAAAATCAAGCGGACGGGCTTGATGGGATAGGACTGCGCCGCCGCCAAGTTAAAGTTGGCGCAAACCAGCAATGCGCAAATAGCGGCTTTCAACATGACAGTGGGTCCTGAGGATGGGCGCTGAAGTCCCGGTCTGATAGCCGAAACAACGCGCGGCTCGGTTGCGTGGATATTGCGGACAAAGGGATTTTAAAATTATCTACATATTACAGCCTGTGACAGACGAGCGGCGTATCGCGGTCGTAGGTGGTTCGGAACCCCAAGGTATGAGAAACACTCAAGCCCACCCATCAGGCTTTTGAACGCCGCAGTAGCGCGAGCGCGTTATCGCGATAGATGGCACGCAGGTCGCTTGCGCTGAAACCCAATTCGATCAAATCCTTGACGTTGGCCTCTGGGCTACGGAACGGAAAATCAGTGCCGAGCACCACCTGCGATACGGACACGAGTTTCAATAAGGGCGCCAGTGCCCACTGATTGGATGCATTGGCCGTGTCGTAATAAAACTTTCTGAGCTCGGTGATCGGGCCATTGGGCAGTCGCTGGGCGAATTCCTTTCGGGTTCCCATCAACTGAATAAGCCGCCCGGTCAGGGATGGCA
>VFLF01000067.1 GCA_009885185.1 Nitrosomonadales bacterium
CAAGAGGATTGCCGGCCGTTTGTGCGGGTGGCTGGGCTGATGCGCGAAGCCGGACTCCATGTGCCCGACGTGGTGGCGAAGGATATCGAGCGCGGCTTTCTGCTGCTCACCGATCTGGGCGCCACCACCTATCTCAACGGGTTTGATGCGGACAATCCCTGCGCGTTGTTCAGCGACGCCAGCGACGCGTTAATCACCTGGCAGTGCGCGAGCAAGCCGGGGGTGTTGCCCCCCTACGACGCGGCGCTGCTCCAGCGCGAGATCGATCTGTTTCCCGAATGGTATGTCGGCAAACATCTGCAAACTGCATTTACCAGTGCGCAACAACACGTATTTACCGCGACCGCCAAGCTGCTCATCGAGGCCGCATTGGCACAGCCCAGGGTCTACGTGCATCGCGACTACATGCCGCGCAACCTCATGCTCCCGGCGCCCGGATCGCCCAGCCCCGGCGTGCTGGATTTTCAGGATGCGGTGTATGGCCCCATCACCTATGACGTGGCCTCGCTGATTCGCGACGCCTTCGTGAGCTGGCCCGAAGCGCACGAGCTGGATTGGGTGGTCCGCTACTGGGAACGCGCCCGCGCTGCGGGGCTGCCGGTCAACGCCGACTTCGGCACGTTCTGGCGCGATGTCGAATGGATGGGCTTGCAGCGGCACATCAAAGTGCTGGGCATCTTCGCGCGCATCAACTACCGCGACGGCAAGCCGCATTACCTCGCCGATACACCGCGTTTCATCGCCTACGCGCGCCGCGTGTGCGCGCGCTACCGCGAACTGGGGCCGCTGGCGAACCTGCTGGACGAACTCGAAGGCCGCGCACACAGCATCGGTTATACGTTTTGATGCAAACCAAATTCACCGCAAAGGCGCAAAGGCGCAAAGGAAACGCAAAGAACTTCAAAGCCCTGTTTTCCCTTTGCGCGATTTTCTTTGCGCCTTTGCGCCTTTGCGGTAAAGCCGTTGGGGTTGCCGCGTGAAAGCGATGATCCTCGCCGCGGGGCGTGGCGAGCGCATGCGACCGCTCACCGATACCACGCCCAAGCCCTTGTTGACGGTAGACGGCAAGTATCTGATTACATGGGTGATAGAGCGACTGCGCCGCGCGGATATCGTGGATGTCGTGGTCAACGTATCGCATCTGGCGGAACAGATCGAACGCAGATTGGGCGATGGCGCGAGCTTTGGTGTGCGTATCCAGTACTCCCGCGAACAAACCGCGCTCGAAACCGCCGGCGGCATTGCGTGGGCGCTGCCGTTGCTCGACGATCAGCCGTTTGTGGTGGTCAACAGCGACGTCTACACTGACTACGATTTCACGGCACTGAAATCCCGCGCGCAAGCGTTGTCCGCGAAACAGCCCGCGCATCTGGTGCTGGTGAGTAACCCTGGCCACCACCCGCAAGGCGACTTTGGCTTGCGTGACGGCATCGTCACCGCCGACGGCGCGCGGCTCACCTTCAGCGGTATCGGCGCTTATCACCCCGCTTTGTTCGCCGGCATCCAGCGCGGCGAAAAAGCCCGCTTGGCCGCACAGCTTACCCAGCCCATCGCCGAAGGCCGCGTCACCGGCGAACATTTTCGCGCCGAATGGAATGACGTGGGCACGCCGGAGCGTTTGGCGGAGCTCGATGCGCGATTGCGGGCGCTATAATCATCGCACCATGAACACCCCCCCCTACATTCGCCGCCGTGCGACACTGGCGCAACGGATCACGCAGCTGAGCGGCAAAGGTGTTGCCATCGTGCCCACCGCGCCGGAACGCATACGGAATCGCGATGCGCACTACCCGTATCGCTACGACAGCTATTTTTATCACCTCACCGGGTTTACCGAGCCGGAGGCGGTAGTGGTGATTGTTGCCGGAGACAAACCACGTAGCCTGTTGTTTTGCAGAGAAAAAAACGAAGAGCGCGAAATCTGGGATGGCTTTCGCCATGGCCCGGTCGCGGCAAAAGACCGCTTCGCGTTTGATGAAACCTATGCCATCGATCAACTCGACAAGATGATGCCCGATCTGCTGGCGGATCAGCCCGCGGTGTACGCGCACCTGGGCGGCCATGCCGCGTGGGACGCACGCGTGCTGGGCTGGGTGAACGAAGTGCGCGCCCGCGCGCGCACCGGCGTGGCGGCGCCGCGCGATATCGCCGACGTGCATACGCTGCTCGACGACATGCGCCTCATCAAGGACGCGGATGAACTGGCGACCATGCGCCGCGCGGCGGACATTTCCACCGGCGCTCATATACGCGCGATGCGCGCGGCGCGCGTGGGCGGCACCGAGTATCAAATCGAAGCCGAGTTGCTGCATGAGTTTCGCCGACTCGGCGCGCAGTCGCCCGCGTATACCTCGATCGTCGCGTCGGGCGCCAACGCCTGCGTGCTGCATTACGTCGCCAACGACGCCACGCTCAAAGACGGCGACCTGCTGCTGATCGACGCCGGTTGCGAACTCGACGGCTACGCCTCGGATATCACGCGCACCTTTCCGGTGAACGGTCGTTTCAGCGGGCCGCAAAAGGCAGTGTACGAACTGGTGTTGGCGGCACAGGCCGCGGCGATCGCCGAAGTGCAGCCCGGCAAGCCTTGGAATGAGCCGCACGATGCGGCAGTGAAGGTGCTGGCGCAGGGCTTCATCGATTTGAAGCTGCTCACCGGCAGCTTGACGGAAGCGCTGGAAAAAGAAACCTACCGTCAGTTCTATATGCACCGCACCGGCCACTGGCTGGGGCTGGATGTGCATGACGCAGGTGATTACAAGCGCGAAGGGCAATGGCGCGCGTTGCAGCCGGGCATGGTGCTGACAGTCGAGCCGGGCTGCTACATACGCCCGGCGGAAAACGTGCCGGCGGAATTCGCCAACATCGGCGTGCGCATCGAAGACGACGTGGTGGTCACCGCTGACGGATGCGACATTCTGACTGCCGCCGCACCCAAATCCGTGCGCGACATCGAAACGCTGATGGCTGAGCGCTGAACGCCATGGCGCCCGACACCGATATCGCCATCATCGGCGGCGGGCCGGTGGGCGCGGCGCTGGCGCTGGCCCTTGGGAATGCCGGTAATGCCGAAGCAGAAAACCCGCGCGTAACGGTAATCGAAGCGCGCGCACAAACCACCCCAACCACTTCTGGCAACGCGGATCAGCGGCCCATCGCGCTGTCGTACGGCAGCCGCTTATTGCTCGAGCGATTGAACGCATGGAACGAACTAACCCGCGCGGCATGCGGTACCGCCATCCATCACATTCATGTATCGCAGCTTGGCGGCTTTGGCCGCGTCGCTTTGAGCGACGCCGATGCCGGCGTACCGCAATTAGGCTATGTATTTGATTTTAATGAAATATTTAACTCGTTGGCCACAGCAGCGCGTGCCACGGGTTGCGACTACTTGAACGGCGCGCGCGCCACGGCGCTGTCGCACGATGGCGAATTCAGGCGCATCGATTACACCCGCAACGGCGCCGCGTCGTCGTTAACCGCGCGCCTGGTGGTGATCGCCGACGGCGGCGACATCGACGGCCTCGCGCCAGCCAAAACCATAGACTATGCACAACACGCACTGACCGCACGCGTCAGCACCTCGTTGCCGCACGGGCATGTGGCGTACGAACGCTTCACGCCCGAAGGACCGTTGGCGTTGTTACCCTTCGATCAAGACATGGCGCTGGTGTGGACACTCAAACCGGCGCGCGCGGAAGAACTGCGCGAGGCCGACACGGCGACATTCCTTGCCGCGCTGCGCGAGGCCTTCGGCAGCCGCTTGGGCGAGTTCACCGGCGTGACACGGCGCGCGTGTTTCCCGTTGACCTTGCGGTATGCCGCTCAGGAACACGCGCCGGGAATCGTCACCATCGGCAATGCCGCGCAAACCCTGCATCCGGTGGCGGGGCAGGGTTTTAATCTGGGACTGCGCGATGCTTGGGAGCTCGCGCGGATATTGCGCACGATGCCGGTACGCGAACTCAACCACGGCGATAGCGAGCACTTGCGTCAAGTTTTGCATCGCTACGGCGCCGGCCGCCGCATCGACCGCTACGCCACCATCGCGGCCACGCACGGCTTGGTGCAACTGTTTTCAAACGATTATTTTCCGTTGCGCGCGGCGCGCGGCGCGGGCATGGCACTGCTGGGCGCCCTCGCGCCGGCGCGAAATTTTCTCGCCCGGCGCATGATCTTCGGCGCGCGCGGTTAGACTTGTCGTCGTGCGGTTGTTTGCCGCGCCGCGCGCCTACCATATTCGCGCCGGTTTGCAATAGTACGCAGCAATATTTTTTTACACACGGCGCGTACTGTTTCAAAAGGGCGCTTGGCGCAAGCGCATAGCGCGATTTGCGTATGTGCCGCACGAACAATTCCCGGTAAGTGTCTAGGTTTACAGCAAGTTTCCCGCGTGGAAAGTTTTGGGTGTGGCGTACGCGCCGACGTTGTTCGCGTTGCGTAAAAAACCGGCAATTTTTCCTTTGCTCTGCGAGCGCACGGGATTAGAATCGCGTCCTTCCCGTTGGGCCA
>VFLF01000194.1 GCA_009885185.1 Nitrosomonadales bacterium
GATTCGATCCGCGATTTTGCGTTCATCACCACGGCGGCGGAATCGGTGAACCTGCTGGTGGCGCATCCGTCGCTGCCCGCGCGCAGCGTCAAAGAGTTGATCGCGATATCCAAGGCGCGGCCGGGCGATATTTTCTACGGCTCGTCGGGCGTGGGCACCACCGTGCATCTGTCCGGTGCGCTGTTTGAATACATGACCGGCGTGAAATGGGTGCATGTTCCCTACAAAGGCGCAGGGCCGGCGCTGATAGATATGCTGGGCGGACAGTTCTCGCTCTACTTCGGCAACATGCCGTCCGTCATAGGCTACGCGCGCCAGGGGCGGTTGCGCGCACTGGCAGTGACCGGCGCCAAGCGTTCGCTGGCCGCGCCCGACATCCCCACCATCGCCGAGAGCGGTGTGCCCGGCTACGAAGTCACCACCTGGTACGGCGTGGCCGCGCCGGCCAAGACGCCACGCCCCATCGTTGACCGGCTGCACAGTGAAATCCTGCGCGCACTGAAATCGGCGGATCTGCAGGCGCGTTTCAAGGACCTGGGCGCGGACCCGATAGGCAACTCGCCGGAGCAGGCGACAGCCTATGTGCAAAACGAAATCAACAAATGGGCGAAGGTCATCAAGGCGGCAGGGATCAAAGGTGAGTAAGCCCTAACGGCAAATTAAATGTTATTTAAAAACAAATACTTATATGTTGTATGGCTGAGTCTTCCGACGCTGGTCTGGGCGCAGACCGCGACTACCTCAGGACAGGCCTACCCCGCCAAGCCCATCCGCTTCATCGTCGGCTTTCCGCCCAGCGGCACCAACGATTTTCTCGCGCGCGCGGTGGCGCCGAAGATGGCGGAATTCTTGGGCCAGCAAGTCATCGTCGATAACCGTGGCGGCGCCAGCACCATGATCGCTACCGAGCTGGTGGCGCGCGCCGCGCCCGACGGCTACACCATTCTGCAAAACGCGCCCGCGCATTCAACCAACCCCACGCTGGCGAAACCCAACTACGATTCGATCCGCGATTTTGCGTTTATCTCGCTGGTGGCCGAATCGCAGAACCTGCTGGTGCTGCACACTTCGATTCCCGCGAAAACCGTCAAGGAGTTCATCGCGTTCGCCAAACAGCGCCCCGGCGACATCAACTACGGCTCGTCTGGCTCGGGCAGCACACCGCATCTGTCTGCGGAATTGTTCCAGTACATGACCGGCGTGAAATTCGTGCATGTGCCGTACAAAGGCAGCGGCGCGGGCATGGTGGCGCTGCTCTCCGGCGAGATATCGATGTACTTTGCCAACATTCCAACGGCGATCCAGCATGTGCGCAACGGGCGGCTGCGGCCCGTCGCGCTGTCGGGCACGCGGCGCAATCAGGCGGTGCCGGGTATTCCCACGCTCGCCGAAAGCGGCTTGGCGGATTTTGACGTGACCTCATGGTTTGGCATCGCCGCGCCCGCCAAAACGCCGCGTGCCATCGTCGATCAATTGAACAGCGCCATCGTGCGCACGGTCAATGCGCCCGACCTGCGCGCGCGCTTTCTTGATCAGGGAGCGGAGCCGGTGGGCAACACGCCGGAGCAATATACCGCGTTCATCGAACGCGAAATCGCCAAGTGGGCGAAGGTGATTAAAGCGGCGGGAATCAAGGGCGGGTAAGAAACGCAAGTTCGATTAACCACAGATGAACACAGATAAACACAGATAGCCCCACCATCGTCATTCCCGCGCAGGCGGGAATCCATAACGCATTTGCCCATGAGCCATTGCATGGATTTCCGCTTGCACGAGAATGACGAGCGGTATTGGATTTGATAACCAGGGAGTGGTTTTATGAAAGCGCTGTTCAGCACGGCATTTGTTTCATTCGTTTTGATGGCGGCCACGACATCTGCGCCAGCCCAACCCACTTCGACAGGCTCAGGACAGGCCTACCCCGCCAAAGC